>NZ_JAUFQI010000001.1:985000-1285000 GCF_030409715.1 Reinekea marina | reverse complement strand
GACCCGTTAAACACTCTGAAAATGCCCTTTTTCCGAGTATAAACCTAGCCCAGTATGAAAACGAAACGGTTCTTGCAATAGACGGTTTAGCAATTATTGCTCATCCAGCTTTAAATATTTCTCATCTCACCATCACACAATTAGGGCAAATATTTTCAGGTGAAATAACCAATTGGGCAGACTTAGGTGGGCCTAATTTAGATGTAACGGTGCATTCTCGTGATGGTAATTCAGGGACTTTTGATACCTTTAAAGCACTGGTGCTTTCTCGTGGTTATTCTTTGACAGAAGAAGCGCTGCGCTACGAATCGAATGAGGCGCTTTCTCGCCAAGTGGCAATGTCGCCAGGCGCTATTGGATTCACCGCTTTTGCAAGTATCGGCCAGGCCAAAGTTATTGCCATTGTAGATGGTGAAAGTTTACCTATGCCTCCAGTTACAACGAGTATCGCCACAGAAGACTACCCCCTTTCACGTCGACTCTACTTGTATCAAGCCAACACAGAAAATAACTACGCTTTAGATTTTCTTTCTTTTGTGAAATCTCAAGCAGGTCAACGTAGCGTTGAACAAGCGGGGTTTGTTTCTCAGAATTTATCCGAAGTACAGATCCCCCCAAATGAACACATGCCTCAGGGTTATCGATTTTTAGTGAGCCAAGCCCATCGATTGACCACAAATTTCAGGTTTGTGCCGGGTACAAAGCAGCTTGATAATAAAGCCCTCGACGATCTTGAGCGCTTATCCAATTATATGAATCGGCCAGAAAACCAAACGCGGGAAGTGTTTTTAGTGGGCTTCGTTAACAAACAATCCAATGAGTTTCGCGCGCAAATTTTATCGGAAGCCCGAGTTCAATCGGTTAAAAACAAGCTTCGTTTGACCGGTGTTGAAACAAACGCAATGACAGGCTACGGTGAATTGAACCCTGTTTCTGATAATTCCGATGAGCGCTATGCGTTGCGCAATCAACGCGTGGAAGTTTGGATAAAATAACCTAGAGAGACTAGCGCCGTTCGAATATAACGGGTGCTAACGCTTGCTTGGATTGATCAAATTGCTGCCATAATTGTGCATAGGTTTCAGATTTACCTGGTACTTTTTCATTTGGCAGCAGATCGGCCATAGGTCGTAACACAAAAGCATTTTTAAATAGCTCAGCCCTGGGTAATTCTATCCCCTCATATTCGCCAGAAATATCCCCATAGGTCACTACATCGATGTCTAAAGTACGAGGGCTGAACTTAGGTCCAGAACGATCTCGACCATTGTCATCTTCAATACGCTTTAAAACTTCTATAGTTCGGGTCAAGCTTTCATGAGTGTAAACAATCGCGATGGAATTCAAAAAAGCACTGCCATCAAACCCTACGGCATCGCTTTCATAAATAGGAGAGCTGATCACCTTACCAAATGCATCTTCAAGTGCGTTTAATCCAGCGTTTAAGTGCTTGTATCGATCAATATTGCTGCCTAAACTCAAGGTAACTTGTATCGCTTTACTCATAAGATTAAAACCGTCGCTCAATATGCAACCCAACGGCAGCACAACCTGCAACTGCAGCAGGTTTATTAATTTTTAAATTAACGCAGCCTATTCCAAACTCGCTATGTATTAGCTCACATAATTGCTGAGCATAAGTCTCTAACAACTCAAAAGTTTGCTCCAGAGACCAAGCCCGAACGCGCTTGGATAATGCATCGTAGTCGAGCGCAAACTGCAAATCATCGGTTTCACCCGCGCGCCGACAATCAAACTCTAGCGTTAAATCAAGTAAAAGTGTTTGCTTTGCTTCGCGTTCGAAATCGTACACACCAATCAATGTTTCGACACTGAGTGCTTCAATATAAACCTGGTCTTGCATAAAAACTTCACTCCTGAATTGGGTCGAGCGTATTCAAAGGCCAGCGTGGTTTTATATTTAATTCATAACCCGACTGTTGCCCCACACGCATACGCAACCATCCGGCGTAAGCGATCATAGCGCCGTTATCGGTACAAAACTCTGCACGCGGGTAAAACAACTGGCAACGTTCTTTTTTTACAATGTCCGCCAAACGCTCCCTCAAACGAGAGTTTGCGCTCACTCCACCGGCAATCACTAAATTTTTATGCCCCGTTTGTTGCAAAGCACGCCGACATTTAATCGCTAACGTATCAACCACCGCCTCTTGAAAACCACAAGCTATATCGGCCATATCTTGCTCCGGTACTACCTCATTCTCAGCGTGGTCGGCAATCACTAATCGGACCGCTGTTTTTAGCCCAGAAAAACTAAAATCTAAACCAGGACGATCAACCATCGGCCGTGGAAACTTAAATCGACCTACTTCACCCTTACAGGCAATTTTACTGAGCATAGGACCACCAGGATACGGAAGCCCCATCATCTTCGCCGTTTTATCAAAAGCCTCACCCGCGGCATCGTCGAGGGTCTCGCCTAAAATGCTATAGCAACCCGGGCTTTGCACATCGACCAGCATGGTGTGGCCACCGCTGACCAACAACGTCACAAACGGATAAGGCGGTGGCACTTCTTCGAGCATTGGAGCAAGCAAATGCCCCTCCATATGATGCACACCTAAAGCCGGCACTCCCCAGCCAAACGCCAAAGAACGAGCCGTAGCAGCGCCAACCATCAAAGCGCCAACCAACCCAGGGCCCGCAGTGTATGCAACGCCATCAACCTCACCCAACTTAAGGCCGGCCTTAGCAAAAGCTTCTTTTATAAGCGGAAGTAATTTACGGATATGATCACGAGAGGCCAACTCCGGCACCACGCCACCAAACTCAGCGTGCATTTTTACCTGACTATAAAGCACATGCGACATAAGCCCCCGTTCACTATCATAAATAGCAACACCGGTTTCATCACAAGAGGTTTCAATGCCTAGCACTCGCATAAATAAAGGGTTCCACAAGGTCTCAAAAAAGGCGCGTAGTTTAGCGGCTAACGGCAGAAGAGTATAGGTTAGGGTTGGGATCGGTTTATGGCTGCGAGCTTCGGGCTTCGGGTGGGGTCAAAGGCGGTTTTGTGCCGAGCTTGAATTTTTGGGGGGTTATGAGTTGACAGTTATTAGCTGCAAGCTGCAAGTAAGGTCAAAACATTTAAAACCCTCGCGACTTCGCTTTGGTGACGTGTTTTAGGCTGCGAGCTTCGGGCTTCGGGTAGGGTCAAAACATTTTAAACATTCGCGGCTTCGCTTTGCTTTGCGCGCTCCTACTTTGGAGAGGTGCTATAGGTTAGCCTTGGTGGGTGGCTTTACTGGAGCGGGAATCTGAGCCATGGATGGCGAGGTTTAGCGGTGCATGGATGCACGAAAAGCGACCCGCGGAAGTGAAGCCAGCCACGGAGGCGGAGATTGATTTCTGAGTTTTAGGCTGCGGGCTTCGGGCTTCGGGTAGGGTCAAAACATTTTAAACATTCGCGGCTTCGCTTTGCTTTGCGCGCTCCTACTTTGGAGAGGTGCTATAGGTTAGCCTTGGTGGGTGGCTTTGCTGGAGTGGGAATCTGAGCCATGGATGGCGAGGTTTAGCGGTGCATGGATGCACGAAAAGCGACCCGCGGAAGTGAAGCCAGCCACCGAGGCGGGTTGTGGTGATGTATTAAAACCCGAAGCCAAAGGCTTCGTTCCCTTCCCAACAAAACCCTTGCTTCAACCCTGCCCAATCAGTACAATTACGCGCCTCGAAAATCGGTTGAACCACGCTTTTTGAGATAACCCACATTAATTGGTTCATTTAGGAAATATTGAATGCCACACGTTAAAGTTAAAGATAACGAGCCATTTGACGTAGCACTACGTCGTTTCAAACGTTCTTGCGAAAAAGCAGGTGTACTTTCTGAAGTACGTCGTCGTGAGCACTATGAGAAGCCAACTTGGGTTCGTCAGCGCGCTAAAGCGTCTGCTGTTAAGCGTCACCTGAAGAAACTACAGCGCGAAAACAAGCGTTTAGTTCGCCAGTACTAATTTCTTTGTTCGTGGGTTAACAAACTATGTCTGAGCTCAAGCAGCGTCTTAATCAAGCAATGAAAGACGCCATGCGGGCTAAAGATAAGCCTCGTTTAGGTACGATTCGCTTAATTTTAGCCGAGCTCAAACGCATAGAAGTTGACGAACAGATTGAAATTAATGATAGCAGAGTACTTGCCGTACTCGATAAAATGAACAAACAACGACGGGATTCCATAGCCCAATTTAAGGCTGCGGACCGCGATGATCTTGCCGCGATCGAACTAAATGAACAGGAGGTGATATCTACTTTTCTCCCGGCGGCGATGACAGCAAACGAAATAGCTGACCTAGTTAAAGAAGCAATGACAGCAACAAATGCCACTTCAATGGCAGATATGGGCAAGGTAATGGGTTACATTAAGCCTAAAGCTCAGGGTCGAGCCGATATCGGCGAAGTGAGTAAACTGATTAAAAAAGCACTCACTTAAACAGATCGACCACAACACCGCGCGAATTGACGCATTCGTCACCTTTTTCAAGCGAGAAACTGCATGGCAGGTTTGATTCCCAATGACTTTATCGAAGAGCTCCAAGAACGCTCTGACATTATTGAAATTATTGGCAACCGAATTGACCTCAAGAAAAAAGGCAAAGACCATTGGGCCTGCTGCCCATTTCATAACGAAAACTCCCCTTCATTCTCGGTAAATCAAGCCAAAGGCTTTTACTACTGTTTTGGTTGTGGCGCTTCTGGCACCTCACTAAAGTTTCTTCAAGAATACGAAAACTTAGGCTTTGTCGAAGCCGTAGAAGAGCTCGCGAGACAAGTTGGTGTAGAAGTTCCTCGCGAAGAAGTCAGCGAAAAAACCAAACACAAGCAACAGCAACGTAAAACACTGCATGACCTAATGGCAAGTTGCTCAGAATACTTTGTGCATCAGCTTTATAATCATCAAGATGCCCTGCCTGTACAACAATACGCATTAGGCCGAGGCTTAAGCGAAGAGATTATACAAACCTACCAAATTGGCTTCGCCCCTCAGGGCTGGAGCAATCTAATTAATCACTTTCGCAGTGATGAAATTACGGGAAAATTACTGACAGCAGGCATGCTCACGCAAAATGAAAAGGGTCGAACCTATGACCGCTTCCGAAATCGGCTTATGTTCCCGATTCGTGACATTCGCGGCCGAGTCATTGCCTTCGGTGGTCGCGTCATGTCGGCCGATGAAAAGCCTAAGTACTTAAACAGCCCAGAAACGCCCATTTTCCACAAAGGCCAAGAACTCTATGGCCTTTATGAGGCTCGTAAAGCCTTAAAAGACTTTGAAAACATCATAATCGTAGAAGGTTACATGGACGTAGTGGCCTTGGCGCAACACGGTGTGCGCAATGCGGTGGCAACCTTAGGTACCGCCACCAGCAGCGATCACGTCAAGCGGCTCTTTAAACTGACACCAGAGATTGTGTTCTGCTTTGACGGAGATGCTGCCGGCAAGCGAGCGGCCGAACGCGCTCTAGCTAACACCTTGCCTGAACTGGCCGATGGCCAACAGGCACGATTCTTATTTTTACCCGACGGTGAAGACCCAGATACCATCGTACGTGAAGAAGGCTTTGAAGGCTTTATGCGCCGCGTGAAGCAATCGCTCACTTTACCTGACTTTCTGTTCCAACATTTGCAAACTCAGGCCGACATTTCTCGGCTCGACGGCAAAGCCAAAT
This sequence comes from Reinekea marina, assembly GCF_030409715.1. Taxonomy (NCBI): domain Bacteria; kingdom Pseudomonadati; phylum Pseudomonadota; class Gammaproteobacteria; order Oceanospirillales; family Saccharospirillaceae; genus Reinekea; species Reinekea marina. Next base: position 1,279,319 of record NZ_JAUFQI010000001.1, on the reverse strand, counting down.
TGGTGAGCCTTGCCAAGGGATGGATCAACACCGCACCTGACGGTATTTTAAAGCAACTGCTGATGAAACAGCTGTCGACCATCGTAGGACTCGAGCTAGAACAGATCCAGCAATCTTTTGAGCCCGAAGCTCCCATCATTGCGGAACCTGAGAACCACGCCCCAGAACCTTACGGTGACTATGGCTATACTGATCCCAGTGGTTATGACGATTACGCTCAATCATATGCGCCGAACACCACACAGAATAACAATTTTGCCCGAAAATCAGGACTCACAGTACGCATTGGCTTTGTCCACAGAGCCTTAGCTTGGCTTATTCGCTTCCCCCAGCTTGCGGTTGAAGTAGATGTCACCAAAGTACACAAGCTACCGGGGCAAGATGGCGGCGCTTTATTGGCCCAAGTAATCGAATTGTTACAAAAAGCCCCAAAACATGATGTTTACTTTGCCTTTGACTATTTATGTCAGCATGGTTTACGTGAAATATTGGCGCCAATCGCGTCTTCTGACTATCTTTGGTTAGAAGCTTCGAATGAAAACCACGACAATGAACTGATTTTCGCTCGCCAAGAACTTGAAAAAATCATCAGCGCCCTAACCAATAAGGCCCCTGATAATGAATACGACAGTTTAAAAAAACGCGTAATAGCGTCGGACCCATCCTTAACGGATGAAGAAAAGCAGCGATACCGCGAGCTGCTAAAACAAAAAAAGCAGTAAATAGGTTAGCAAAGCCTGAAAATCACGTTTTAGTTTGAGCATCGCTCGTTGGCTAACCTGTTGATTTAATATACACTATCCGGCTATTTGCTTGCGTAACAACCACTTAATTGCTTACAGGTAACCTATGGCTGAAAAATCTCAGCGACAGTCTCGTTTAAAAGAACTGATCGCCAAAGGTAAAGAACAAGGCTTCCTTACTTTTGCCGAAGTAAACGATCACCTACCCGAGGAGATTAACTCTCCCGATCAGGTAGAAGATATCATTGCAATGATCAACGATATAGGCATTGAAGTATTTGAAACGGCACCGGATGCCGATCAACTTGCCTTAGCTGACAGTAAAGATACCGATGACGACGCAACCGAAGAAGCTGCAGCTGCATTGGCCGCCGTTGAAACTGATACCGGCCGCACAACAGACCCTGTTCGCATGTATATGCGTGAAATGGGCACCGTTGAGCTTTTGACCCGAGAAGGTGAAATTGTCATCGCTAAGCGTATCGAAGAAGGTACGCGCGAAGTCATGCAAGCAATGGCGTATTACCCTGGCGTTATCAAAGATATCATCGGCGCTTATGAAACCACTCAAAGTGAAGAAGAAGGCACAGGCCGTCTATCTGACATCTTGACCAGTTTCCAAGACCCAGACGACGAAGATCCGTTACCGGCGGCCGACTCTCCCGATGCAGTCAAAGAAGAAGACGAAGCAGTGGAAGAAGTTGAAGATGATTCCGATGACGAAGATGAAGTTGATAATGGTCCAGACCCTGAACTAGCCCGTGAACGTTTTACGTTGCTTTCAGAGCAGCTAGCAACCTTAGAAAGCATCATCGAAGAAAAAGGTCGATATTGCAAAGAAGCCAATGAAGCGCTAATTGCCATGGGTGAAAACTTTTCTTGCTTTAAGCTTACGCCTAAAGCGTTTGAAGAATCTATATCGCCGATCAAATCTGCTGTTGCTGAAATTCGCGATCAAGAACGCCGCATCATTCAAATTTGTGTTCGTACGTTAAAAATGCCAAGAAAACAGTTTATTGAATTGTTTGTAGGCCGCGAAACCGAAGATGAATGGTTGAATACGGTATTAGAAGATCCACAGTTTGCTGAAGAAGCGTTCCGCTACGAAGTTGAATTGCGTCGTGCACAGCGTAAAATGCGCAACATTCAAAAAGCAACGGGTATCACGCTTGGCGAAATCAAAGATATCCACCGTCGTATTTCTATTGGTGAAGCGCGCGCGCGTCGTGCCAAAAAAGAAATGGTTGAAGCGAACTTACGTTTGGTTATTTCTATCGCTAAGAAATACACCAACCGTGGTTTACAGTTCCTTGATTTAATCCAAGAAGGCAACATTGGCTTAATGAAAGCCGTGGATAAGTTTGAATACCGTCGTGGTTATAAGTTCTCTACTTATGCCACCTGGTGGATTCGTCAGGCAATTACACGCTCAATTGCCGACCAAGCTCGTACCATCCGTATTCCTGTTCACATGATAGAGACGATTAACAAGCTTAACCGTATCTCTCGCCAAATGTTGCAAGAAATGGGTCGTGAAGCAACGCCAGAAGAACTGGCTGAGCGTATGGACATGCCTGAAGATAAGATTCGCAAGGTTTTAAAAATCTCTAAAGAGCCTATCTCGTTAGAAACGCCAATCGGCGATGACGAAGACAGCTCATTAGGAGATTTCATCGAAGATACCACGATGGATGCACCGATTCACTCAGCCACATCAACCGGCCTACGTGATGCAACCAAAGAAGTTTTAGCGGGATTAACCGCCCGTGAAGCAAAGGTATTAAGAATGCGCTTTGGTATTGAAATGAATACCGACCACACCTTAGAAGAGGTAGGCAAACAGTTTGATGTAACGCGTGAGCGTATTCGTCAGATTGAAGCAAAGGCACTTCGAAAGCTTCGCCACCCTTCTCGCTCAGACCATCTACGCAGCTTTATCGACGAATAGTCGAAGCCTCTGCGTTAAGAAAAGCCCAGCAATTGCTGGGCTTTTTTATTGGAAACCATTTCGCCAGCTCGCGCTAACTTACCAAGACTTTAAATGCATTGGATAAATCAGCAATCAAATCTTCTGGGTGTTCTAATCCAATAGACAATCGAATCAACCCTTCTTCAATGCCAACGTCTTTTCGCACTTCCTCGGGAACACCGGAATGCGTTGTAGAGGCTGGGTGGCTCACCAATGATTCGGTGCCCCCTAAGCTGACAGCAGATTTGAACAAAACCAAAGCGTTGATAAATTTAAAGGCATCTGTTCTCGGTGCATCCAACACAAATGAAAAAGTTGAACCTGGCCCGCTGCATTGTTTAGCGTAAACGGTTTGATATAACTCATCCTCAATCAGATTCGGGTGCAACACCTTAACCTTCATGTGTGGGTTGTTGGCCAACCACTGAGCTATTTTTAGGCCGGTCTCTGCTTCTCTTTGCATGCGAATTGACAAGGTTTCCAACGACCGTGAAATCATCCAACAAGTATGAGGATCTGAATTTAGCCCCATACAATTACGGATGGTTCTAACCGCATTGATCGTGTCACCATTTCCACACACTGCGCCAGCAACAAGGTCACTGTGCCCCCCAACATATTTAGTCAAGGAGTATACGGCCAAGTCGATTCCACGAGGCACAACCTGCGAGAATATAGGCCCCATAAGGGTGTTATCGATCGCGGTCACCGGACGCTTGCCTTGTTCGGTTTCAATCAGGTTAGCGGTTTTTACAATGAGATCTATGTCGATTAACGCATTGGTTGGATTACCTGGTGACTCAGCAAAGATCATCGCAATAGGTCCTAGCGACTTAGCCTCTTGAACAGCGGCCATAATAGAGGCTTCACTGCAACCATCATGAAACTCTACCAGCTTTATACCAAACTCGGTCATGATATTGCGAAACATAACCTCTGTGCCGCCATAAAGCGGCGAGCTGTGCATCAACACATCACCAGGCCGTAATGCCGAAAGTAGCGTGGCCGTTATAGACCCCATGCCGCTGGCGCAAACAACAGCTTCCTCTGAGCCCTCTAACAACGCTAAACGGTCTTCCACCATCTCTACGTTCGGTTGATTGAATCGAGAATAGATAAGCCCCGCTGACTCACCTTCTGGGACAGGCTTTCTGCCCGATGCAACATGAAAGAATTCTTCGCCGGCTTCGGCGGTTGGGTAGCTGAACGTTGACGTCAGAAAAACAGGTGGCTTAACGGCCCCTTCAGATAAATCGGAATCGTAACCGTAGGACATCATTAACGATTCAGGGTGAAGCTGGTGTTCACCAATTCGCTTTTTGGCGTTTATTATTTTTTTCATAGCGCATACCAAATTAAAAGGGAAATTCAGTATGCGCCTATTCTATTGACTGATTGTAGCTAATAGAGTGAACACTCCTTTACATATTAGCTCAAAAATTCAAAATAAATAAAAATTTAGCATAATATGCTACCGGAGCAGTATTGTTTACTTTTTAGATTGATCCACCATCAAATCATCCAGAGGCAGGTGAGTAAGCTTCTTTAGCTGAGTAAATAAGTACCACATGGCAAACCCTAAAACGACCATGCTCGGGATCACGATGACAGGGTAACTGAGTGCTGTCATTCGACCCAACTCTTCTGCAAACTCAGTGGTCCCCGGTGCGCTTTTTAAAACTATTTTTGCCAAAATATAATTCAAAGCCGACGAGACAAAAAATGACGCCGCAACAAGATACGTTACAGTCGTCATCTTTTGCTCAAACACTTTCTCATTATTATGTTCAGCTAACGAACTGTGCACTCGATCTAATCGAAAAATTTGGTCGTTAAACAAGATAAGTTTGACCACCGATTTGTGAGACTTTTGGGAGATAATCACCGCCAAGCCAATGAACCCAGGAATAGCCGCCTCTTTGATGGCAATGTATTTTGGGTCTAGCTGCAATAAACTGATACCACCCGTCAACAAAACGCTGACAACGCCTAATACCGAAAACCCATTCACCTTTTTAGTCAGCCGCATTTCCCAAATACCGTATCCAACCGGAAAAGCGAGTGCGACAGCAATGCTGTATAGAGGGCCTAACATATCATCGCCGCTCAGCTTTGACATGATCAGTACAGGTAGCACAATATTAAACATTAGGTTGCTTAAAAAGCCGCCCTGTTTAGCTTTTGCTGGCTTTGCTGCTTCCTGTGCAGGTGAATTATCGCTATGATCCATCTTTAAGTTACCTTACTTCTGTTTAGGCGACACTTTACCTTAATTTTTTGAATTCGGCACGACTCAATGACCCATCTCCCGTTAAAAACTAAGTTAGGTACCCGCCTTCGACATTTGGTTGAATCCATTCCGACCGATACTGAGCTTGTTTGGGATATGTGCTGTGACCACGGAGCACTGGGGAGAGCTATTATTGAATCTCGCCCGCAATGCCAAGTCATATTTAATGACATTCACAAAGACATCATGGCTCGCTTAAAGGAACAGCTGATTCAACTCAACGCCCAACGATATCGTTTGGCAGTTTGCCCAGCTGAAGCCGTCTCGCTTGAAGAGACAAGTAGGCAAGTTGTGGTCATCGCTGGGATTGGCGATGAACAAACCATTACTATTTTAGAGGCCCTCCGCACGCAAGCCCACGCCAAAAATTGCACCTTTATTATATCCCCCACGACTAAGGTTGCACTGGTTCGTCAGTATTTGATTGGTGCTGGGTTTTATCGTGTGAATGAGTCCATCGTGACTGAAAACAAGCGTAGCTATGAAGTTATTACCGTTGCAACCCAGCAAACTCAGCATGCGCAACTCATGACTGAAAAAAATGGCGATCTTATCGGCCGGTGCTGGCAACCGATCGAATCGCATCGACAACACCTTAAGAAACTCATTGGCTACTACCAAGGGCAAGCATTGAATCCTGAAAAAGCTTATGCCAAATTTTTATTACAACGTTATAAATTACAATTAAAAAATTTAAACGAAAGCATTGAAAAAAACTAATTCAATCTCATATTTAGGTTAGCGACGCCGAATTCGGGTTGCGAATTTAAACCAGTCTGTTGTGTAACCTAAGTTAGCAACAGCATATATCCGCTGAATATTCAGCACTAATGCTCACTAGGAGATTAGCTATGAGAACTGCATTTGATTTTTCACCTTTATACCGAAACACTGTTGGCTTTGATCGTTTTGCATCGTTACTAGACAGCGCAGCACAATCATCCAATAACAGTACAAATTACCCGCCTTACGATATTGAGTCGACCGGCGAGAACACTTACGCCATTACAATTGCCGCTGCTGGTTTCACAGAAGATGAACTCAACATCACCAGTGAAAATGGCACCCTTGTTGTGAAAGGCAAAAAAGAAAAAACCGACGAAGAACGCAAATATTTACATCAAGGCATTGCCTTCCGTTCTTTCGAGCGCAAATTTCAGTTAGCCGACCATGTAGAAGTCACCGGTGCGAATTTGCAAAATGGTTTGTTAAGAATTGATTTACTCAAAGAGCTGCCTGAAGCCATGAAGCCAAAGAAGATTGCTATCAACAGTAATCGAGTTTTAGAGCAAAAAGCTTAGTACGATACACAAGAACCTCTAGGGTAACTCTAGAGGTTCCATTTAGCTTTAACGTGCAGGGTTGCCTTTTACGACACAGCCTTCTGCAACATCTTTAGTAACAACACTCCCTGCTCCAATGACCGCATTTTTTGCAATGGTTACCCCGGGCAATATAATGGCCCCTGCACCTATCCAAGCATTTTCCCCAACATGAATTGGCTCAGCCCATTCAACACCGCTTTTACGTTGCTCTGCATCAAGGGGGTGTTGCACCGTACAAAATTTAACTCCCGGCCCTACTAACACATGATCGCTCAATACAATGGGCGCGACATCCAAAAATACACAATGCGCGTTTACGTAGACTTGTTCACCAAAAGATAAATGGCAACCGTAATCTATATGCACACCCGCTTCAATAAAACACCGCTTTCCTACTCGTTCAAACAAGCCGAACATGTGCTTTAGATGGCCTTTACTCGGTGCGCGATTAAATTGCGCTACGCTCTGTCTAATTAAGGCTCGTTGTGCAACCAATTCAGAATCGAACGGATTAAAGGATTCCCCGCTTCGCATTTTTTTCCACGAATCGCTTAGATAGGTTTGGCTCATTCAGTCCTCATTATTATGGCTTGCCAAGGTAACAACTCCGACATAGTCATTGAGTCATAGTTATTCAGTGTAACTTGCCACGGCGTATTGACGATATGATTGGGAAGATCTAGGACTGCTTTTTCGTCAGACAAATTCACCAACACCAGTATTTTTGTTTCGTTCTGATCACGAAGAAAGGCAAAGACCTGCTCGCAAGATTCCATGATGGGCGTATAGCGGCCATACACAAGCACTTTGTTCTCTTTTCTCAGAGCAATCAACGATTGATACCACGGCCAAATACCTTGAGGCTGCTGTTGCGCTCGCGCTACATTGATTTCTGGGTAATTGGGGTTCACTTTCAGCCAAGGATTACCGGTTGTGAAGCCGGCATGCTCTTGATCATTCCACTGCATGGGAGTTCGAGCATTATCCCTCCCCATTAAGTGAATACTGCGCATGAGGGATTTTGGTTCAGCACCTTTTTGCAACTGTTCGTTATACCAATTAAGTGTCTCTAAATCTTTATACTCTTCAATAGAATATTGTACGTTGGTCATACCAATTTCTTCACCCATATAAATATAGGGTGTGCCAGGCAGCGTTAATGTGACGGCGGCTAAAGCTTGCGCACTTTCTATTCTAAATTTCTGTTCATTGCCAAATCGACTGACAGCTCTAGGTTGATCATGGTTCATCCAAAACTGACTGTTCCAACCATCGCCATCCAAACCTTGAATCCAACGGTTTAGTATTTGCTTTAAAGCCACTCGAGACCAGGTAGGCTGAACATCCCACTTGGTATCTCCATGATCTAGGGCCATGTGCTCCATTTGAAAGATCATGTGCAATTCTTTTCGGTCGGCACCGACTAGCTTTTTGCCTTCCTCAACATCAACATCAAAACATTCGCCTACGGTCATACAGTTATAATGCTGTAACACTTGCTCATGCATTTCCCGCATGAATTCGTGTTGCCGTGGACCGTTCATAAAATGTTGACCACCCCACTCGAGTTGAGACGGGTCTCCCACGGAAGGAAGCTCAGGGTTTTTCGAAATCATATTAATAACATCCATTCGGAAGCCGTCTACGCCCTTATCAAACCAGCGTCGCATCATTGCATAAATGTCTTTCCGTAATGCTTCATTTTCCCAGTTCAGATCTGGCTGTTTTTTGGAAAACAGGTGCAAATAGTATTGCTCACTTTCTGGATGATACTGCCAAGCAGAACCTGAGAACACGCTGACCCAATTATTGGGAGGCTGATGGTTCACACCATCTCGCCAAAAGAAATAATCTCGGTATGGGCTGTCGGGGTTATCTTTGCTTTCGATAAACCAAGGGTGCTCGTCGGAACAATGATTCACAACCAAATCCATAATTAACTTGATACCACGCTGGTGTAAACCGGCCAACAAGGCGTCAAAGTCTTCCATGGTTCCAAATTCGGCCATAATGGATTCGTAATCGGAAATATCGTATCCATTATCATCATTGGGCGATGCGTACACTGGGTTGAGCCAGACGATCGTTACGCCCAATTCTTGGAGGTAATCAAGTTTACTGATAATGCCTTTCAAGTCGCCCACGCCATTGCCCGTGCTGTCCGCAAAACTGCGTGGGTAAATTTGATAAACAACACCTTCTTTCCACCAAGACATAGCGAATCCTTTAATCGGTTAAATGTTTAGATTAAAAGACTGGTCTCTATACGCCTAGTTTTAATTCTTCAGTGGGTTGATTTTAACAATGACCAAGCCACCCAAAACATGATTACTCCTATGATCGCATCAAATATTTGCCAACGAAGGGGCGATATCAGCCAAACACTCAGTGGCTTACCCAGTGCCGCCAACATTAAAAACCAAGCCACCGAAGCACTGGCCGAACCCAGCCAAAATATCCATGGCTGCTCCTGAATAGCGGCAATATTGCCGATGAGTACTACGGTATCTAGATAAACATGCGGGTTTAGCAAAGACAGCGTCATCGCCAGAACAATCACATGAGAGCGGCTTTTAACGGCCGCTTCAGGCCTACTGACTTCAAGCCCTTGATGTGTCGTGAACACACGATAAAAGGCTTGTATACCCAACCCAATTAACATCGCCACTCCGATGTAAGTCAAATACGGGATAATAGACGGCAATAGTCTCTGGATATGACCAAGAGCGACGACCCCAACAGCCATTAGCAGGGCATCGATCGTAAAACACACGGTGGCAATGGTATAGGGATATTGTCGCCGAATACTCATGCCAAGTACCCATGCGTTTTGCGCGCCAATGGCGACGATAAGACCAATGGCAACCACAAAACCAGATAAATATTGAGCAAACATATAAAACTCCTAAGCGATGGTAACTCTCAGTTTAATAAGCTATATTCAAACAATCCAATTAATATTACTTTAAGGTTATTAATCTAACTTATGATGGATTATAAAGCGCTGCACGCGTTAGCTGCGGTTGTTCGCTGCGGTGGATTTGAACCCGCCGCAAAAGACTTGTGTGTGACCCAATCTGCTGTAAGTCAACGGGTAAAAGGCTTGGAAAATCGATTGGGTCAACCTGTGTTAATTCGACAGACTCCGCCTATCGCTACTGAGCTGGGTCAAAAACTAATCAGTCATTTGCATCGTGTTGAACATTTAGAAAAAGACTTAACCCTTGCCAACCCTCAAGTAGACCGAGTTCATGCGCGTATCGCCATTAACGCCGACTCAATGGCGACATGGTTTCCTGAAGCCATTGGTAAGATCACTGACGAAATGGACGTCGATATCGTTATCGCTGATCAAGATAAAGGCATCGAACTCATGCGTCGTGGTGAGGTACTGGCCTGCTTGTGCTCTGAAGATACCGCTATAAATGGCGCCAGAGTGGATCGCCTTGGCGTTGTGCGTTACCGTGCCTATGCCAGCCCAGATTTTTTGCTAAGGTATAAAATACTCGACCAGCCCGATAAATTGCACTTAGCGCCTTGCTTGCAATTTAATGAAGACGACAAGTTACAACATCAATTTTTAAACATGCTCGGTATGCCCGACCCATTGAATCCTATTCGCTGCCCCTCTTCCGAAGGGTTTGTGCAAATGGCCGCCAACGGCTGTGGCTTTGGTATGATCCCTGAAATGCAAGCGGCCATAGGGGTTGCCAGTGGCAGTTTGATTGACCTAGCTCCTACAAGCCCAATTGATATACCTCTCTATTGGCATACTTGGCGATCTGGTGGGTCAGCCATGAAACGGCTGCGCGCATCGGTCATTAAGTCGGCACACCGTTGGTTAAGACAAGACAGGTGATGGTTAGAGACTGTAAGCGGCTATTTGCGGCGCGCTGACTGCAACGGTGAGCTCACTGAGCTTATCCCACGGGTCAGCCTTGATCTGGCCTTTTATCATGGCATCTATCTCAGAGCAGGCCAGCAAACATTGTTGATAGTGAACAAGACTAGCGCGATTCAAAGCCTGCCTATAATCATTTTGCCGTTTATCAAACACGCGCAGACGCTTAAATGCAGAGGCTAAGCCCTGTGGCCCGGCTTCAGCAAGTTCAATAACCAGTCGCAATTCACGCGTTAACAGCCACAGTACAATTGGAGGCTCGACACCTTCGCCTCGCAACCCCGATAAGATTTTGAGTGATCGAGTTAAATCACCTGACAACATGGCACTGGCTAAGTCAAAAACCGTATAACGAGAGCTGTCTGACACGCTGGCCAAGACTGTTTCTGCGGTAATATTCTGGTTGTCTGTTAGCAACGCTAGCTTTTCTATTTCTTGCTTCGCCGCCAATAGATTCCCATCAATTCGCTCAACCATCAATGCGATGGCGTCTTGATCGGCCGTTAAATTCATTTGCGCAAAGCGCTGTTTTAACCAGCCGCCCAATTGATGATGCTCAATAGGCCAAATGGGTACCCACCAACCGGCTTCGACCAACTTGTTAAACCATTTCGCTTTCGATTGCGCCGCTTCGATACGGTCAGAAATAATCAATAAACAATTATCGGGGTTCGCCGTCTCGATGTACTCCATCAACGCCTTACGACCTTTGTCGTTGAATTTACTGGTTAAACGCAATTCAATCAGCTCTCTATCACCGAACAGAGACATAGATTGGTTCGAAGCAATCAGTTCAGCGCCGTCAAATTTGGCGTCTACTTCAATCACTTTACGTTCGGTAATGCCAGCTTGCTTAGCCGATGCTCGCACTAAATCACTGGCTTCTATCACTAACAGAGGTTCATCTCCACTTAGCCATATCACCGGTGGCAATGCGGATTGATTGAGTTGAGTCGATAATTGAGCCACCGATAATTTCATTTCGGAGACTCCGGCGATAGCTCAAGCTGATCAGGCGTTATTCGACTGAGTTGAACAACAAAACTGTCGGCGAGATTTTCAAATAATTGAATTTGCAACAGATTCAAAGCGCTGTCCGACTCTACGTTTGACTCGCTTGCAACTGCTGTGCTGATATGCCTGTACACAATCGTCTCACCCCACGCATTGGTGACGCTCCATATTGCGGTTGCACGCAAACTGCGCACTTTACCCAACACACTGTCTGCCACATCCAATGCATGCAAGGTTAACAGTACATCCGCTGGTTTATTCGACAACTCTGCTTGATAGTTTGCTAGAGCTCGTTTTAACACCGGGTAAAAACGATCGGCGTCAATTTCTGCCTGCCAAACAATGGCCTTAAGACCAACATCTAATACCGCTTGTTGTCTCAGCTGGTATCCGCAGGCTGATAGCATAACGATCAACCCACTGATAACCAAAGATGACTTTAGAAACTTAGTTTGCAACGATACTTACCAACTTCTTTGGTACAACAATTACTTTGCGAATCGTTTTTCCATCGGTAAACGACTGTACACGCTCATCGGCTAAAGCCATAGCTTCGAGTTCATCCTTCCCAGTGCTTGCGCTCACTTCGAGCTTCGCACGCACCTTTCCATTTACCTGAACAACATACAACAAAGTATCTTTCACCAATGCCGAAGAATCGACCACTGGCCATTGGGCATCAATAACGAGATCATCATGACCTAGCTGCTGCCATAGCTCTTGGCAAATATGAGGCGCAATGGGCGATAAAACTAACACCGCTGTTTCTAATGCCTCTCCGATCACTGGAGATTGTCCATCGAAACGATTTACCGCATTGATCAATTCCATCACTTTAGCGATGGCTGTATTAAAGGTTTTGCGCTCACCAAAGTCGGCGGTGACGCCTTCTATGGTTTCATGGGTTTTACGTCGTAATGTTTTTTCGGCTTCGTTTAAAGTAGCTACGTTTAGCTCAGCATGATCGCCTTGTTCTACAAACTGATGAACCGCACGCCATAAGCGCTCTAAAAACTTCTTCGAACCTTGCACGCCCGATTCCGTCCATTCCAAGGTTTGCTCTGGAGGCGCGGCAAACATTGAGAACAATCGAACGGTATCGGCACCGTATTCATCAATAGCAGCCTGGGGGTCTTTCCCATTCATTTTAGACTTAGACATTTTAGCGATGCCACCGAAGGTCACTGCTTCACCTGTCGACTTTTGAACACCACCAATTACCTTACCTTGATCATCTTTGGTTGGCTCGACGTCATCAGGTGAAACCCAAACACGAGTTGAGCCTTCCATTTTGTACCATGTTTCCGCTAAAACCATGCCTTGACAAAGCAAGTTGGTGAACGGCTCATTGGATTCGACTAAGCCTTCATCACGTAATGCTTTATGGAAAAAGCGAGCGTACATAAGGTGCATCGTCGCATGCTCAATGCCGCCAATGTATTGATCTACCGGTAGCCAGTAGTTAGCTTCTTTCGGCTCAAGCATGCCTTCGTCGTAATGAGGCGTGCAGTAACGCGCAAAATACCAACTTGACTCCATGAAGGTATCAAATGTATCGGTTTCTCGTATCGCTGGTTGGCCGCGCCATGTGGTTTGCTCGAACTCAGGGTTATTCTTGATGGGTGAATTCGAGCCATCAAACACTACATCATATGGAAGTTCAATCGGGAAGTCTTCAGCAGGTTTGGCTTCGCCATCAACATACACAACCGGCACTGGCGTGCCCCAATAACGTTGTCGACTTACGCCCCAATCTCGCAAACGATAATTCGTTGTAACAGAGCCTTTACCGGCATTGGCCAATGCGCTTGAAATCGCCTCAAATGCGGCATCAAATTCAAGGCCATTGAACTCACCTGAATTAATTAAGACGCCTTTCTCAGTGAAAGCGGCTTCAGACAAATCACAGGTTACTTCCGAGCTTTGCGCTGGCTCTACAACTTGCTTAATACTTAAGCCGTATTTGTTTGCGAATTCATAATCTCGTTGATCGTGACCTGGAACAGACATTACTGCGCCTGTACCGTAATCCATTAATACAAAATTAGCGGCCCAAACGGGTACTTCTTCACCCGTTAATGGATGAATCGCCATGACGCCAGTGGCACAGCCCTTTTTCTCCATGGTGGCCATATCAGCCTCGGAGGTAGTAGAGGTTTTACATTCTTCAATAAATGCGGCTAACTCTGGGTTTTGTTCAGCGGCTTTCGCTGCAATAGGATGCCCAGCGGCAACGGCCACATAAGTAACACCATAAAGCGTATCGGGGCGTGTCGTATAAACTTCCAACGATTCATCGCTGTCTTTTATGGTAAAGCTCAGGTTTACGCCTTTCGATTTACCGATCCAGTTTCGTTGCATCGCGACAACTTCTTCTGGCCAGCCTGTTAAATTATCTAACTCAGAAAGCAATTCTTCGGCATAGGCGGTGGTACGCACAAACCATTGGTCCATCTCTTTACGCTCTACCGGCGTATCGCAACGCCAACAACAGCCATCATGAACCTGTTCATTCGCTAAAACGGTTTGATCGTGAGGACACCAGTTTACAAAGGAAGACTTTTTGTAAGCGAGATCTTTTTCAATTAACCGAGTAAAAAACCATTGCTCCCACTTATAATATTCCGGTTTACAGGTCGTGACTTCACGACTCCAATCGTAAGCAAAGCCCAAGGTTTTTAACTGGTCTCGCATGTAGTCAATGTTTTCAAACGTCCATTTAGCTGGCGCAACATTATTTTGTATCGCTGCATTTTCAGCTGGCATTCCGAACGCATCCCAACCTATGGGTTGTATTACATTTTTGCCTTGCATGCGTTGAAAACGACTGATGACATCGCCAATGGTGTAGTTACGAACATGCCCCATGTGCAGCGCACCGCTGGGGTATGGCAGCATAGACAGGCAATAAAATTTTTCTTTGTTGCTGTCGACAACGGCCTTAAAGACCTGCTTTTCATCCCAGACTTTCTGGATTTTGCGCTCAATTGAGGCGGGGGAGTAACTAGCTTCCATGGATTTAAAAACTCACATCGTTAACGAATGAATGACCAAGCGAATGGCTCAGACTTAAGAGTCGTAAGAATACCCTAGTCGTGCGGTCTTTTAAACGGCAAAGGCTTAAGAATAGGGGCTTTAAAAAACCATTGACCTTACATTAGAACAATATAATATTAGAAAAATCTAATTTACATAACAGGAAATACTCCAATGCAACATCTAATCGACGTTCGATCACCTGCAGAGTATCAACAAGGTCATGCCCAAGGTGCGATTAATGTGCCTGTAGATCAACTTGCCATTCAACTCAGCAATGGGATGAATTTAGAGAAAACAGAAAGCATTACCGTTTATTGTCTTTCTGGCGGTAGGGCTGGTGTGGCTAAAACGTTGCTCGAGCGAGCAGGCTTTTCAAATGTTACTAATGCCGGCGGTGTTAGCAACTTAATGTAAGCCATCCATTGGGCATGAGCTTGAAAATAAGCTCATGCCGACTAAAAACACTATTCTTCGAACCCGGCTAGAACAATTTTTCCTTTAGCCTTATTACTTTCCAGCAACGCATGAGCGGCTTTTAAGTTGGCAGCATTAATCAATCCGAGACTCTCGTTTGCTGTACTCTTTATATTTTTCGAATCGACTAAGCTGGATACTCGCCTCAGTATTTTATGCTGCTGAATCATGTCGCTTGTTTGGAACAATGATCGAGTAAACATAAACTCCCAATGTATCGACACACTCTTACGCTTAAACGGCATAACATCGAGCACATCCGCGTCATCAATTAGGCCAAACTTACCTTGTGGTGCGATAACTTCTGCAATAGTTGCCAGATGCTGCCCCGTTCCATTTAGGCTTGCAATGTAATTAATGGGTCCTATTTCCAGAGCTTCTAATTGTGATTGTAAGTTTTGACTGTGATTAACGACGAAGTCAGCACCAAGCTCTTTAACCCACTCTTGCGTTTCTTGCCGTGACGCTGAAGCAATAACGGTGAGTTCGGTCAAGGCTTTTGCCAACTGAATCATTATAGAACCGACCCCACCAGACGCGCCTAAAATCAATAGGGTTCCTGTACTGTCTTTGCTGAGACCAAAACGATCAAATAATAACTCCCAGGCCGTGATTGCCGTTAATGGCAGCGCCGCAGCTTGCTCAAAACTTAACGATAGTGGCTTTTCGGCTACAAGGCGTTCATCGACTAATTGAAATTGAGCATTGGACCCAGGGCGATTCATCGCACCGGCATACCAAACTTTGTCGCCTGGCTTAAATAATCGAACATCCGGCCCTACGGCTTCAACCACACCGGCCGCATCAAACCCCAGCACATTATATTGGCCCGCTTCTGCAGCCGCGCGCATACGAATTTTAGTATCTACAGGGTTAACCGACACGGCCTCAACACGAACCAGAATATCTTGTCCACTTGCGACAGGTACTGGCAATTCAATATCCAACAGCGCCTGATCTTCATTTATAGGCAAGGAAGCTTGGTATCCGACAGCTTTCATAACAATTCCTCAAGAGTCGATTTATTTTAATCTATAACGAAAAAAGCCACGCAACCGTGGCTTTCAATTTGATTTTACAGCACTTTGAGTAACTTAGTGCCCTAAAATTTGGCTTAAGAATAGCTTAGTACGATCATTCTCTGGCCGTTCGAAGAAATCTTCAGGGTTGTTTTCTTCGATAATTTGCCCTGCATCCATAAAGATAACGCGGTCAGCTACTTTCTTTGCGAAACCCATTTCGTGGGTTACACAAATCATCGTCATGCCTTCTTCTGCTAATGTCACCATTACATCGAGTACTTCGGCAATCATTTCAGGGTCAAGCGCAGACGTAGGTTCGTCAAATAACATCACTTCTGGCTTCATGCACAGTGAACGCGCAATCGCTACACGTTGCTGCTGGCCACCAGAAAGTTGACCTGGATATTTATTCGCCTGATCTGGAATCTTAACACGCTCTAAATAATGCATGGCGGTCGCTTCGGCTTCCGCTTTAGGTATTTTACGTACCCACATAGGCGCTAAAGTTAAGTTTTCTAGGATGGTTAAGTGCGGAAATAAGTTAAAGTGCTGAAAGCACATACCGACTTCGCGACGAACTTCTTCAATATGCTTAACATCGCTGGTTAACTCAGTACCGTTTACGATGATGCTGCCTTGCTGGTGCTCCTCTAGACGGTTAATACAACGAATCATCGTTGACTTACCAGAACCAGAAGGACCACACACTACGATGCGCTCACCTTTCTTAACGTTTAAATTGATGTCTTTCAAAACATGAAAGTCACCGTACCATTTGTGCATTTTATCAATCTTGATGACGATCTCATCAGATAGTTCACGAGAATTTGCTTCTGTCATGACCTAAATCCTTAATTGCTGTGTCCAGTATCCAACATGCGCTCTAAACGTTGAGAGTAACGACTCATGCTGAAACAAAATATAAAGAAACCAAATGCAGCGAAGACATAGCCTTCAATTGTAAACCCTAACCAATTAGGGTTCGTTGCTGCCATTTGAGCCATACCAAGCAAGTCAAATAAACCAATAATCAATACCAGCGTGGTGTCTTTAAACAGGCCAATAAATGTATTCACAATACCAGGAATTACCATCTTCAATGCTTGAGGAAGAATAATCAGCATGGTGCTCTTGGTGTAGTTTAACCCTAACGCCGCTGCCGCTTCATACTGCCCTTTAGGCATAGCTTGTAAGCCCCCGCGCACCACTTCGGCCATGTAGGCTGAAGAAAACAAGGTGACTCCCACCAAGACTCTTAAGAGCTTATCTGGGCTGATGTCTTCTGGTACGAATAATGGAAACATTACCGATGCCATAAACAGAACGGTAATCAGCGGGATACCACGCCAAAATTCGATGAAGACGACACAGAATGATTTTACAACCGGCATATTAGATCGGCGACCCAGGGCAAGTAATATCCCGATTGGAAGCGACATGACAATACCCGTTACAGCAATCACTAAGGTTAAGAACAAACCACCCCATACCGATGTTTCAACGATTTCCAAACCAAAGCCACCACCATAATAAAGGTAGAAACAAATGATTGGATAAATGACCAACAAGAAGCCAATTAAAGCTAACTTTATGGTGCGTGAAACGGCATTGATGAACAAAGGAATAGCCGCAGCGATGCCTAATATATAGGAAAAGTTAATTCGCCATACCTGATCATCTGGGAATCGGCCATACATTAACTGATCGAACCATACTCGAATAAAGACCCAGCAAGCACCTTCTTTAGAGCATGAGTCTCGGCTATCGCCAGACCAATCAGCTGAAATAATGACCCAATCTATCAAGGGCGGTAAAAACTTAAAGATGATGTACAGTGCAAAAAACGTAAATAAGGTATTTATCCAGTTACTGAATAAATTCTCACGCATCCAATGCACAACACCTACCGAACTGCTCGGAGGTGGTAAGTTAGGATGTTGGCCAACAGGATATTTTTGAGTTGTCATAATATGGCCCCTTACCGCTCAATTAACGCGTTGCGCGCGTTATACCAGTTCATAAGCATAGAAATAAACAAGCTCAAGAATAAATAAACCGCTAATGTCATGCCCATAATCTCAACGGCCTGACCCACTTGGTTAAGCGCTGTACCTGCAAATACCGCGACTAAATCTGGGTATGCAATAGCGGCCGCTAACGATGAGTTCTTCGTTAAGTTTAAGTACTGTGACGTTAAAGGTGGAATAATCACTCGCAATGCCTGAGGAACAATAATCAGTTTCGTTGTCCAGCTTGGCTTAATGCCGAGCGAATAAGCGGCTTCGGTTTGTCCATTGTCGACAGATAAAATACCGGCACGAACAATTTCAGCAATAAATGATGACGTATAAACTGATAACGCAAACACAAGTGCCGCAAACTCAGGTGTCAGTACCATTCCGCCTTGAAAGTTAAAGCCTTTTAGAGCTGGGACATCCCAAGAAAGTGGTAACCCAGTTACAAGGAAAGCCACCAATGGTAAGCCGATAAGCAACCCGAGGGCCGTATATAACACAGGGAATTGTTCGCCGGTTTTCTCTTGGCGAATTCGAGCCCACCGACGTATCGCAAATACCGAAATAATTGCGATAACAACAGCGGCAACTACGAGCCCAAAGCCATCTTCAAAAATGGGTTTCGGGGCAAATAGTCCACGATTAGATAAGAATAAACTTTCTCCAAACTCTAAGGCCTGCTTAGGATTCGGAAGAGGTCTCAATACAGCAAAATACCAGAAAAACAGCTGCAATAAGAGTGGAATGTTTCTAAGCGTGTCTACATAAATTGCCGCCAAACGTGCAATTAGCCAGTTATTTGATAACCGGGCAACACCCATAGTAAAACCAAGCATTGTCGCAAAGAAAATACCAACGACAGACACCAGAATAGTGTTTAGTAAGCCAACAAAGAATACGTCTAAATAAGTGGCACTCTGAGTATACTCAATTAGCGTCTCTGAAATTTTAAAGCCCGTTGTGGTGCCTAAAAAGTCAAAGCCGGTTGAAATACCTCGAGCATCAAGGTTAGTTAGAGTGTTTCGAACAAGGATATAAATAACATACAAGACTAAGGCTAAAAACACACCTTGGAAAATCAGCGCACGTTTTTCAGGATCGCGCCAAAAAGGTGGTTTTGCCGGAGCGTCCGATTTGATTTGATCAGTCACAAATCAGTCTCCCTCAGTGAAAGGTGATACATCAAATTACTTTTTATAATTATGACTCGCTAAAACTAAGCGAATACCTAACTAACAAAACCGAGTCTTAATAACTTTTTATTTTGGGTTTCATTAGAACGAGACAAAACTACAATAAGCCTCTTTAAAACAATAAACGCTGAGAGCAATACTCTCAGCGTTTAACTTAGTTACGCTATAAAACTTAGCGTACTGGTGGCGCGTACATGATGCCACCGTCTTTCCACAAGGTGTTTAGACCGCGTGGTAATTCAAGTGGTTTAACGTTACGATCCCAAATTTCACCGTAGTTACCTACTTGGCTAACAATGTTGTAGGCCCACTCTGCATCCAGACCTAGGTTTGCACCTAAAGAACCGTCTGCACCAATGAAGCGCTTAACACCTGGTGATGCAGAAGCGTCACCTTTTACTTTGCCAATGTTAGATGAGTTTAGACCCATCTCTTCAGCTTCTACTGTTGCATTGATAGACCAAGCAACGATATCTAACATTTGGTCGTCACCGTGAGCAACTGCAGGGCCTAATGGCTCTTTAGAGATAATCTCAGGTAATACCATGTGAGCCGCTGGCTCTGCTAGCTTAGTACGTTGAGCCGCAAGACCCGAAGCATCCGTGGTGTATACATCACAACGACCATTGTCGTAAGCTGCTACAACTTCGTCTGCTTTTTCAAATACAACTGGCTCAAAGCTCATGCCGTTTGCACGGAAATAGTCTGCTAAGTTCAATTCTGTCGTAGTACCTTGGTTAGTACATACAGATGCACCATCTAATTCCAATGCACTGGTAACACCTAGATCTTTACGAACCATGAAGCCTTGACCGTCGTAGTAAGTTACGCCAGCAAAGTTAATACCTAAAGAGGTATCACGAGTCTGAGTCCAAGTAGTGTTACGAGATAGCATATCGATTTCACCAGACTGAAGTGCGGTGAAACGCTCTTTAGCTGATAATGGAGTGTATTTAACTTTAGATGCATCGCCAAAAATTGCGGCTGCTACAGCACGACAAAAATCAACGTCTAGACCTGTCCAGTTACCATTTTCGTCAGAGTTAGAGAAGCCTGGTAGACCTTGGCTCACACCACACTGTAAAAAACCTTTTTCTTTAACTCCATCTAGAACTTCACCGGCTTGAGCGGTAGACATCATCATAGTTGATGAAATTGCAACGCCAAGGGTGGTAAGGACTGCCTTCTTAAACATAAGAATCTCCTGCATTTTTTTATTATTAACTTCCTTCAGCCAACATGGGTAATGTGGCATCGGTTTGTTTGCCCAGCCAGCCTAGCACGCTTCCATGTAAAGTCGAACCTTTTAATGAATTCGCCCTAGTGCAACTGTTCTGTGTGAAAAGTTACATAAAGGTGCGGAGCGAGTCAACCATTAAGGTTCAGCCGCCATTCAGGAAATAAATGATCAACATACTAAGCAAAACTGAGCGCCTAGACCTCAATATGCACAACCTAGGCCAAGTCTAAATTCGCGGCTAATCGACCTCTTTTTAAAACGATGTTTTAAATTCGGTCCAGTTCTGCTCAGCCAGCGCAATCTGTGACGATTGCCTCATCGCCCATTGTGCCCGCCCCCACTTTGAAAAGAATAAATATAGCTTTCCATCGATCACCCTGAAAAGGCTTGGATCAGCCAAAACTAAGTGCCCATCACTGAGCCCATTGGCGCAATGGCCGGCAAATTGAGGGGTGTATTTGGGTGGATTTTGTTCAAAAATATTTTTATTTTTTTGTGATGAAAAGTACCAAATTGCACCAGCATGTTGCACTTGGTAATCAGATTGACCCATTACAGCTCGTGAGTTTGAAAAATAGGCAACGGTGTCGAAACCATTAATAGCTACGTTCTGATCATTTTTATTTCTGAAGGTATCAGAATAAGCCACCGAAGTGCCGATCAATATGACACATATTAGAGATAAAAAATTGGATAAGCGTTTCATGATTGGTCTCGTTTTTTAACTTGTAGAGATCAAGACATGCAAAAGTTGAGATAGTTTCAATTCTTTTACCTGGGGAAGTCGCCAGCATATTTGTCAATCCATTCTTCGGCGGCTTGCTGACCATCTAAATTGCGCCCTTCTCGGTTCAACACATATCGTTTGTAATGCTCTATGTGGCAGACCTGCTCAACCATTCGAAAGCCGAAAGCCTCTGCTTCGTTTTCAAACTTAACGCCGACATGATAGTAATGGTCCACCTTTTTACACCACATGACCTTACAGGTAGCTTCAAAGCTAGGCTCTTGAACGTATATATTTACTTGAATCAGCTCGCCCGGCGGAAGGTAATAATCGGTACTAAAACTGAGGCCACCAGCACTGACATCTAGCAATGCATTACGTATACAGTAATAGTGATCTTGCAACACACAGTTGATAGGAATGTCTGTTGGGTGTCGGATAAAGCTACGCATACTTCCCCTTATTGCACCGTATTTCGCACAATAAGAGGAGTATAGACTGATTTAAAGAGGGCTGCGTCCTTTTGAGGCGGCTATTTTTAATCGCAGTGCGTTCAGCTTAATGAAGCCTTCGGCATCTTGTTGATCATAGGCGCCAGCATCGTCTTCCATCGTGGCAATATTTTCGTCAAACAATGTGTCATTTGAGCGGCGACCCACAACGATAACATTCCCTTTGTAAAGTTTAAGGCGAACGTCTCCATTTACATGCTCTTGAGAAGAGTCGATCATCTCTTGCATCATTTTACGTTCCGGGCTCCACCAGTAACCATTGTAAATTAACTCGGCGTATTTCGGCATGAGACTGTCTTTTAAATGCGCGACTTCACGATCTAAGGTAATGGACTCTATCGCACGGTGAGCACGTAACATGATGGTGCCGCCCGGCGTTTCATAGCATCCACGCGCCTTCATACCGACGTATCGGTTTTCAACGATATCTATTCGACCAATGCCATTGTCACCGCCCACTTTGTTCAAGTAAGTCAGCACTTCAGCGGGTGACATTGCTTTGCCATCAATTGCAACAATATCACCTTTTTCATAGGTTAATTCGATATAGGTAGGTGTATCTGGTGCGGCCTCTGGGCTAACAGACCAACGCCACATATCTTCTTCTGCTTCAACCCAAGGGTCTTCTAGAATGCCACTCTCGTAAGAAATGTGTAGCAGATTAGCGTCCATGGAATAAGGCGATTTCTTACCGGCTTTGTTGAAATCTACCGGAATATCATGCTCTTCACAGTAGGCCATTAAAGTTTCTCGAGAGGTTAGCTCCCACTCGCGCCAAGGCGCTACAACTTTCACACCTGGTTTCAACGCATAAGCGCCCAGTTCAAAACGCACTTGATCATTACCTTTACCCGTTGCGCCATGAGCAATGGCATCAGCGCCGGTTTCGTTGGCAATTTCGATTAAGCGTTTTGCAATTAACGGTCGTGCAATAGAGGTGCCCAGCAAATATTCACCTTCATAAATGGTGTTTGCCCGAAACATTGGGTATACATAATCGCGCACAAACTCTTCGCGTAAGTCTTCGATAAAAATTTCTTTAATGCCTAACGCTTGTGCTTTTGCACGAGCAGGCTCTACTTCTTCACCTTGGCCTAAGTCGGCTGTAAAAGTCACTACTTCACAGTTGTATGTTTCACTGATCCATTTTGCGATCACAGACGTGTCTAGCCCGCCTGAATAAGCAAGGACGACTTTTTTGATATCGGACATGTATACCCCGTTTTGTATCACTGGATTGAATGGAATGGTACTTTCGTATTCTAAGTAGAATAGCCAATAATCACCAGTGAATTAGATGCAATTCATTCTTTTCATTCTTCATCACTGCTCTCAAGCCCTAGCTCCTTTATTTTTCGAGTCAAGGTATTACGCCCCCACCCTAATAACTCGGCCGCATCACGTTTACGGCCTGCGGTTTGCTTGAGTGCCGCTTCAATCATCACCTGCTCAAATGCGGGCAAGGCGCTGTCTAAAATTCTCTTTTCGCCATTAGCCAACTCACTGGATGCCCAGTTTCTCAAGGCTTGCTGCCAACTGCCCTGACCCACTTCAACAACGGCAGATTCATCACGCAATTCCGGTGGTAGGTCATTCAACAATACCTCATGGCTTGAGGCCATTACGGTGATCCATCGACAGGTATTTTCTAACTGACGAACATTACCCGGCCAAGGCAGGTTCGATAAAAATGCTTCGGTTTCAGGGCGTAAGACTTTCGGTTCCACATCGAGTTCTTTTGCGGCCTTATGGAGAAAAAAATTCAATAGCTTTGGAATATCTTCTCGTCGATCGCTGAGCTTTGGAATGTGTATTCGGATAACATTAAGGCGATGGAACAAATCTTCGCGAAAACGCCCTTGCTCCACCAGCTTTTCTAAATCTTGATGTGTCGCTGCAATAATTCTAACGTTCACTTTTACGGGTGTATGACCCCCTACTCGATAAAACTCACTGTCGGCAAGTACTCGCAACAATCTAGTTTGCGTTTCTGCCGGCATGTCGCCTATTTCATCTAAAAACAAGGTACCACCATCGGCCTGTTCAAAGCGGCCTCTACGCTGGTTTTGCGCGCCGGTAAAAGCACCTTTTTCATGCCCAAACAACTCAGATTCCATCAAATCTTTGGGAATAGCCGCCATGTTTAAAGCGATGAAAGGCTCTTCTTTTCGCGGACTATGGCGATGCAGAGCTTGAGCGACGAGCTCCTTACCAGTACCAGATTCGCCGTTAATCAAGACAGTAATGTTACTTTGCGCCAATCTCCCAATCGCTCGAAACACTTCTTGCATGGCTGGCGCTTCACCAATGATTTCCATCGCAGCACTTTGGCTATTCGACAACGCAGCTGGTCCTTGTTGCGCGCTGTGCTCTAGCGCTCTTTCCACGAGTGCCGTGGCTTCATCTACATCGAAAGGCTTGGGTAAGTACTCGAATGCTCCGCCCTGAAAAGAAGCCACGGCACTGTCTAGATCGGAATGCGCGGTCATGATGATCACCGGCAAATCTGGATGCGTTTCATGGATTTTATTTAACAATTCTAAACCATCCATTCCTTCCATTCTTACATCGCTGATAATCACATCTGGCGCACGGTTCTCAAGCCTTGCTAACAAGGATTCACCGTTTTCAAATACCGAGCATTCATAGCCTCGCTTGCCCATAGCTCGTTCAAGCACCCAACGAATAGAGCGGTCGTCATCGACCACCCAAACCAGCGGTTGATCAGTCATGCGCACCCTCCAAAGGTAAATATACACTAAACACAGTTTGTTCGGAGTCGCTATCGCACTCGACTAAGCCACCGTGTAGATGAACTAATTGCTGAACCAATGAAAGCCCTAATCCTGTACCAGAGGCACGACCCGAGATCATTGGATAAAATATTTTTTCTAACAAGTCTTTATCGACTCCAGGGCCGTTATCGATGACATCGACGCGAGCGACTAAACGGTGACGTTGCTGACGAATCGTAAACTGCCTAACGGTTCGGGTACGAAGAATGATTTCACCATGAGATTGCTCACCATCGCTCAATGATTGCCAAGCATTGCGACAGATATTCAGGAACACTTGAATAAGTTGCGCCTCATCAGCGATAAAATCAGGAATGCTGGGGTCGTAATCACGTTTAATGATAATTTTATCGCCCGCCTCAGCATTGATGAGTGCAAAAACTCGCTCTAGCGCTTGATGCACATTCATGGACGTGAATTTCGGAAGCTGGTTAGAACCGAGCAGGCGGTCAACCAACGTTCTAAGCCGATCAGCCTCCTCAATAATCACTTGAGTATATTCTTTCAACTCCGCGCTATTAAGCTCCAAAGCCAGTAGCTGAGCCGCACCTCGAATGCCACCTAAGGGGTTTTTAATTTCATGCGCCAACCCTCGAACAAGGTGGCGACTGGTTTCCGTTTGATCGATCAGGCCTTCATCTCGGCTAATTTTTATGGCCCGATCCGCCGGCAGCATCTCTACAATGACACTGAGCTTTTGATCTTCTAAAAACGGACTGACGATAAAATCTAAGGTCACCGACTCTCGATGCACCAACGCCCAAGTACTAGAACGGACGGAAACTGAAGCACCTTCTTTCACCGCCGCCTGTAATACTTCGCTCACTTCTGTTGAATCTAAAAATGAGTCTAAAAATGACTGACCAACGATCTGATTCGCTGAGCGCACCATGAGCAACTCAGCCGACGGGTTTACATGCACAACTCTAAAGTCAGCATCTAAAACAGCAACGGCTGTAAATTGATGTTCAATAATGCGTTTGAATGACTGTTCTTGGGCTAACAATGTTCACACCCTACTTTTTAATTGCTAAAGAGAAACGCAAAAAGTAGGCCAGCCAACACACCAAGGATAAAACTAGGGTATATCGGCTATTTCGCACAGCTTTAGCGCTTAATACTGAAATTAAAGCACCAAAATAGTACAATTAGTAGTTTTAACGCACCAAAACTGTGCGTTAACGGTAAGCGATAAAGAAGCCCGAAGCGGGAGTGAGCCTTATCTTTCCTGACTGAGACAGGAGCGTTTCTAACGAATGGGACAACTCTGCTTCATGCTGTGTCACCCAAGGAGACAATGCTCCCTTCATCGTTTTATGTAGGTAAGTCAATATTGGCTCTATTGAAGTGACATGCAGCTTGTTGTCGTATTCAAACTGATCGACACGGTCAAAATTCTTTATTAATTGTTGATAGCCATTTTCAAGACCAAAGACGTCCGCCCATTTTTCCGAGGACCAAGGTAATTCGCGATCTATTTGGCGTAATAGTGCGACCAATTCGTGCAAGTGTTGAGAACCAACAGTAG
The DNA here is from genome assembly GCF_030409715.1 of Reinekea marina. NCBI lineage: Bacteria > Pseudomonadati > Pseudomonadota > Gammaproteobacteria > Oceanospirillales > Saccharospirillaceae > Reinekea > Reinekea marina. The sequence goes on along the minus strand of NZ_JAUFQI010000001.1, from coordinate 1,253,532 downwards.
AGCACACCAACATACCTCCAGGCTTTATATGCTCAGCAATCTGCGACAAAACCAACTCTATGTCCTTCGCGTAAAACAAATTATGGTTTGCAATCACGACATCGAAGCGCTGCCCCCCTAAATTTAACGCATTGATATCCAGGGTCCCGAAACTCAACTGGCAATCGTTTGAAATGCTTTCGCTTAGCTCTAACTTAGCTTGATTTAAGTAGCCTTCGTTTATATCGGTCAATAAGAGTTCGGTATGCCGACACTGAGCCAAAAGCGTATGCCAAAGGTGTCCGTTTCCTGCCCCCAGCTCTAACACCCGCTTATCAGATAGCGAAGGCAATAGACCTGCAAGCCATTGATAAAAATTTTGTTGCCCTGTGGTGAAATCATATAAACGGATTCGAGAATGAGATTCAGCATCGATATTTACGGTATAAGACGGCATATTACTACTTACCTATTTCTATTATTGTTTTACTGTAATGCGATATTTTCACTATTCAGTGAAGGTGCTTTTTTATTTTTGCTCAAAGTGCTGCAATGTAGTTGGCCATTTTGCCGCGGGGTAATGCTCATTGATGAGCTGAGCCATGCGCGAACCAACACCTCGCCCTTGTGTTGCTAAATGCACCGCAAAACCCTGAATACATTGGTCTTCTAACCATAAAAAGCCCACGACTCGTTCATTAAACCACCCTAACCATAAGGTATATTGATCAGGCTTATTTAGGTATTGTTGCCAAAGTGAGTTGAGCGCAGATGATTCAGGTATTGACGCTAAAATACGCTCACAAGCGGCTAATGTCTTTGGATCAATAGAGCTTATTTTGGAAATTGTAACTGGCACGAGGACTCCGGGCTGGTTTGATTCGATGCATACTTATATAATGGATTTTATTCAAAGCGACGGCAAGATACGTTGCCACAGTATTTAAATCAATGATCAAAGAGAGATGACTATGGGTCGCCAAGCGACGGTTGAACGCAACACCAATGAAACTAAGATCAAAGTATCCGTGAATTTAGACGGTACGGGCCAAGCTAAACTTAATTCTGGCATGCCTTTCCTTGATCATATGCTTGACCAAATCGCACGCCACGGACTCATAGATTTAGATATTGTGTGCGATGGAGACACCCACATCGACGATCATCACAGTGCAGAAGATGTTGGCATAACACTGGGAATGGCCATCGCTCAAGCCGTGGGTGACAAAAAAGGGCTCACTCGATACGGACACAGCTATGTACCGCTTGATGAGGCTTTATCACGCGTTGTAATCGATTTCTCTGGTCGACCAGGATTAGACCTTAACTGTGAATTTACACGCGGACGTATCGGTTCTTTCGATGTTGATTTATTCGGTGAATTTTTCCAAGGCTTCGTGAATCACGCCCTAGTTACATTGCACATTGATAACCTCAAAGGTAAAAACTCTCATCATCAGGCTGAGACAATTTTTAAAGCATTTGGGCGCGCGCTTCGCATGGCTTTGTCGGTTGATGTGCGCATGGGCAATGTTATTCCTTCCACAAAGGGCAGCTTGTGAGTCAAAAACTTCTCACCATTATTGATTACGGCATGGGCAATTTACACTCAGTCGCTAAAGCACTAGAAGCTGTTGCCCCGCAATTTCAAATAGAAATCACCAACGACCGCGCACGCATCTTAGAAGCCGATCACGTGGTTTTACCTGGCGTTGGGGCTATACGAGATTGCATGGCTGAGATCCGCCGACAACAAGTTGATGAAGTGGTTGCTGAAAACTTAGCCAGCGGCAAACCTTTTTTAGGCATCTGCGTAGGCATGCAAGCGCTAATGGCCCACAGTGATGAAAATCAAGGCATAGACTGTTTGAATCAATTTGACGGCCATGTTCATCGCTTTCCTTCAGGGTTAATAGATTCACACGGTTTACCCATGAAGGTCCCTCACATGGGCTGGAATCATGTTACAAAGACCAAAGATCACCCTATTTGGAACAGCATTGAATCGGATAGCCACTTTTATTTTGTTCACAGCTACTTCGTAGAACCGCACGAGAATTACAGTGCGGGTATATGCCATTACGGCACCGATTTCGCTGCCATGATTTATCGCGACAACCTGTTTGCAACCCAATTCCACCCAGAAAAAAGTGCTGAAGCAGGCTTGCAGCTGTTGAAAAATTTCACCCAATGGAACGGAACCTTATAAATGCCCCTGGCAAAACGAATTATTCCCTGCTTAGACGTAGACCAAGGCCGTGTCGTTAAAGGCGTCAATTTTTTAAATATCCGTGACGCTGGGGATCCAGTCGAAGTAGCGCGCCGTTACAATGAACAAGGCGCGGACGAAATTACCATGCTCGACATAACCGCGACGCATGAAGGTCGCGACACTATGATTGAAACCGTTAAAGCCATTGCTGGCCAAGTGTTTATACCACTCACAGTAGGCGGTGGCATCCGCAAAGTTGACGATATACGCGCTATGCTCAATGCAGGGGCCGATAAAGTCGGCATAAACAGTGCGGCAATACATAACCCTGAGTTTGTGAAAGAGGCCTCGCAGCGATTTGGCGCTCAGTGTATTGTGGTAGCCATCGATGCGAAACAGGTCGGTGATCATTGGGAGATATTCACCCACGGTGGGCGAAACCCTACTGGGATTAATGCGGTCGAATGGGCCAAAAAAATGGCCGACTACGGAGCCGGTGAGATACTTCTGACCAGCATGGATCAAGACGGCGTAAAAAGTGGTTTTGATTTGGCTTTAACACGCGCCGTTGCTGATGCCGTAGATATACCAGTCATTGCCAGTGGTGGCGTTGGAAATTTAGATCACTTAGCGCAGGGCGTGCTTGAAGGCCATGCTGATGCCGTTTTAGCGGCGAGCATTTTCCACTTTGGGGAATACTCGATTCAGGAAGCCAAACAGCACATGATGGATCGTGGTATCGAAATGAGACTGCCGGCTAAACGGTAGTCATCGCTTTTTTTAGGTTTTTAGCAATTGAATTAAATAAGAACCCGAACGCCGGCACGCGCAACGCGTTTGATGAGTTATCTAAAACGACAATGAGACTTTCATTGATTAAGTCGCGGTAGATATACGAGGAAAACCCCTGCCAACCGCCGGCATGCTCTACGCTCTGCCTTTTAGGGTCAATGACCCAGCCAAAACCATAGTTAGAAAGCTTGCCCGAGTTCAGTTTGGCTGGTTCAAAAGCTTGTTGAATTTTATCCAATGGTAAAAGTGTGCCTTGATACAAGGCTTTATCCCACAATGCTAAATCTGATGCGCTTGAATATACGCTGCCATCTCCATACACCCCGTCCATTTCGTTTAGGTCTTTCGACTGCTTAGCGCCCCCGAACAATCCATGCTTTTTTCCATAACCAAACACTCTAAATTCGGGCTCTTGCGTACTTAAACGATTATAAATTTGACTATCTCTCATATTGAGAGGCAGAAAAACGGCCTCGCTCATAAAATCAGGAAATGACTGACCGCTAACGCGATGAATTATCTCAGCCAAAACTACATAGCCGGTATTGCTATAGGCAAACTTTGCACCCGGCTCAAACTGACGATTAGGCTTTAGGGTTTGAAAAGCTGCTAAGACTCTGTCGGTGGTTATTAAATCTTCCCCTTTATAGAACGAATTAACGACACGCATATAATCGGGTAAGCCTGAGGTATGATTTAACAGATGTCGAATGGTAATATCTGAATAAAATGACAGCTCAGGAATATAGTTTGCCAATGGATCTTCTAGCGACAACTCCCCTCGATGCTCCAGGATAAGGATGCCCATCGCCGTGAACTGCTTTGAAACGGACGCTAAATTAAAAGACGAACGTTCGTTTAATAAAGTGGATTCAGATTCGTCACTATAACCGAACGGTTTATTAAACAGCACCTCTCCTTGTTGCGCTAATAAAACAGACCCATTAAATTTATCGACCTTATGGACTTTTGTTAGCCAATGATCAATAGCAGCCATTTTATCTTCTAAAGACAAGCCTTGCGTCAAGTTCAGTTTCGGAATTCGAATAAAAAGATAGATCGTAAACAAAAGCGTATTCAACACCAATACAACAGCCAATAACATAAACGCTCTCCTAATCTATTATTAACTATAAGCTTTTGCTCTACTATTGTCCTGAGAGCACCATCTGCTTAATTTTAACAGCCTTTTCAAAATGATCGAGCTGATGCGTTTCTATCCACCAACGAGCCGCTTCCATCAGAACTTCGGGCTGATCATTTTTATTTTTAAAAAACGCATAAAAGGACAATCCAACCGACGCACCCTTTTTGCCAATTTTCTCATCGCAAACTTGAACTATTTTAGTTCTTAAATCTGATCTCATGTGAATCCTATATTTTTACAGACTAATCTTCATTAATAATACGGTAATGACGATCAAAGTCTTTGGTTATTTCATACCAAGCTGAGTTTTGCGTACGGCTTTGATGCGCTTCAAAGGCCGCGCTGTCTATGAACGCTTCCTCAACCAACAACTTACAAGGCTCGTTTTCATCTTGATTAACGATAAATTTTAAGCACCCCGGTTCTGCGCGGGTAAGTGCCAAATGTAACGATAAGTGCTCTAAAACTATTGCTAGGCATTGAGGCGGTATCATTATATGGCCAGTTAAACGCACCTTAGACATCGACACCCTCAAATGACTTTCGAAATAATAGAAAATGCTCTTCTTCACCGCTCAAGTGATACCCTAGGGATCGATAAAGACTCACTGCTTTGGTATTTATTTTAAAACTAGAAAGCGTAATATCTCGCTGCTCTAACCTTGCCATAGAATGGATAAACTCCATTACTTTGCGCCCGTACCCTCTATTTTGCCATTGTGGTTTCAAAATAAGTAAATGAATATGGATAGCCTGATCATAGCGTTTAAAACAAAGGTACCCTATTTCCTCTTTTTCAAACTCCAGCCAATAAAACCAATGTGGTTTATAGTCATCCATCATGCGTTGCTTCTGAAAAGCATCGTCCCAGCCAAAAACTTCGTCAACGAATGGGAAAAGCTCTGCTTTGGTCAGATCAAAAACTTGTGATGAATAAGGGTCTTCCATGGGCTTTATTGCAACGCCCTTAATACCATTCATCAGACTCTTGCCTTCATTGGCATAAAATTGGGGAGTTTTCTAACTCGATCAAGCCAAGCCAAAATAGACGGGTAGGCTTCTAAATCAAAACCGCCTTGATCCGCTACGTGGGTGTAGGCAAACAACGAAATATCGGCGGTAGTCGGGTATACACCTGTTAAAAACGGGGTTTGAGATAACTGATGTTCCATAACTTTTAAGGCTTTATAGCCACCGTCTTTTTTGTCTTCAAATTCAGCCCGCTTAGAATCGGGCAAACCTAAATATAACTTAATGAAGCGCGCTACGGCGATATACGGCTCGTGACTGTATTGCTCAAAGAACTGCCACTGCTGTGTTTTTGCAAACTCGAAACCATCACCAGGCAATAGCGTTGTACCGTGAGCTATGTAATTGACGATAGCGTTAGACTCTGAAATGCAACGCCCATCTTCAAGCTCTAACACGGGTATTTTGCCCAATGGATTTTTCGCTAAAAACGCATGTTTAGATTGATCGCCAGATAAAATATCAACAGGCACCCATTCATAGTCAACGGAAAGAAGCGCACAAACCAATTGCACTTTATAGCAATTACCCGATTGACTATCTCCATATATTTTCATCACCATTCCTTTTAATAAAACCCACAAAAAAGCAGCGCTCGTTGAAAGAGATGCTGCTTTGTTTTCAATGTTATTCACTTGCGGCTAACATTTTGCAGGAAAATAAAAGCCGCTGTCAAAGAGGCTAACCAACTTTCGCGTTTACTAGTTGATCCCACAGGCCAATTTTTTGCATTAGCTGCTTACCTGCCAACAATTTTAGCCGCTGCATGGGGTGCTTGTTGCCTCCAAACAAATATCGTTTCACCCATTGTTGCTTATAAGCATCAAACTGGCGATACCAGGGCGCCGGCAGTGTTCCACCTCGCTGAAGCAACAACCGAACGGATTCGCCACCGATCATTGCCGCCGCAAGTTGCGTGCCCAGAATGGAGCTCGGACCTGTTTGCTGTTCACCGTCTGCGAATGATAAATCCATATAAGAACGCTGCAGCCCTTTCGGGGCTAGCCCAACTAAGAATTTTAATATTTGCTCGGCATAGGTATCGGTTTTTTTAAAATTAAAGAACTCATCAAAGCTCATCCCCTTATTCGGCAAATATACCTGCAAAGTGGCGGAAAACCCTAATGGGGCGGCCGTCATGGCTGGTAGCTGCGCGTATTGTGCCGCTTCAAACAGGGCGCGGCGAGCGTCTATGGCATAAAAATCAATGCCATCCAATACTAGGTCGCAACCAAAAACAAATTTATCGGCGTTTGCCCTTTTTACAGGCTCACGAAATATTTCGACAACAGCGGACGGATTAATACTCAAGATACGATCACGAACCGCCTCGGCTTTATTTTGATTCAAACTATGAGAAGTCGCACCTAATTGCCGATTAATATTGGCGACATCAAACGTATCTGGATCGCATAATCGAAACTTTCCCACCCCTAATCGTGCCAGCGTTTCAGCGACGGTACTGCCAATACCGCCGCAGCCGGGAATTGCAACTAAACAATTGAGCAGTTGCTTTTGTTCCGATGCATTGATTAAACCGGCGTTACGCGAAAATGCCGTATCACATGACCACTGAGAATTCATTTGAAACTCCTCCGTCGTATATAGGTTGCTTCGCTAAATTTTCTTCTAGCGGGCAGGCATAAAGCAAAACAGGTAATTGTGCTTTACCATCGAAAGAAATAGTCTTAGATGCAACGACCTCACCTACCATCTTTCTTTTATAGAAATTCAACAGCCGTTCGTTAAAGTAAAGTACCACCGTATCGACATTAAAAGTCCCTGCCTGCGCCCAAAAGTACTCGAACGATTGTTTCCGAAGTAACGCGCTGTGAAATAAAGGGGACATCGAAAAACGCCACGCATTTAACAATCTGTGCTGCTGCCTCAACTGCGCTATGTCATCTTCAAAGTGTCGACTTACCGGCATACCGTCAACACCGTCTAACGTGAATGAAAACGTGCCCGCCAAACGACCGCTTTGGTGTTCAATGGAGATGATATGCGTGTGATCGTGATCATCGAAGACAGGGTCTTGAACCGCTTGAAGGGCTTTTTCTGGTGTAACATCACCTTCCATAGATAAGTTAGCTGCGGCCATCCGATGTAAGCGATCTAACCGAGCCAAATGAGAACCTGGTTGCAACCGAGCGTACTTAAAGGTTTGAATGCGACTGTCCGTTTCCGATTCTGTGTGTTGAGATTGCGTATCTTGAACTAAAGCGTTTGCGGTTAAAGTCATAGAGTTACCTATCGTTGAAGTGGCACTTTCATCTTTAGAGTACAAAGTGTTCTTGCCACCAAGTATAAAAATGACACTGTGCTAGATTATTTTCGACACAGGTCACAACTTCGATCGGTAAATACCGCTTCACAGACAACAATTTGACAGTTTCTCAGTCTACTGCTGAAAATTTCACCGAATATCTGTCATATTGCAAAGCTGGTGCCAATGATCTCCATCCTTAGCGAATCACTTTAAAAAGCTCAAAACATTGTTTTGGGCCGTGTTAAAATTCTTAATTCCACTTTTGTAAAAATCCTCCTTAATTTCGGGCGAATATCCGTGTGAGTCACCTTTAAACATGGACGAAAAGGGTAAAAATGTAGTTTAATTACATTTTTCTCAATATGAATCACACCTTCCCTGCTCTTTTATAGCAGTTTGTGTGAGTAATGACCGAAAAGGTGACCTTTCCATGATTAAGAAGATCGGTGTTTTAACTAGTGGCGGTGACGCTCCTGGCATGAACGCAGCACTTCGTGCCGTAGTACGAACCGCCCTAGGCAAAGGCCTAGAAGTTTATGGTATTCGTGACGGCTACCTAGGTTTGCACCAAAACCGCATTTCAAAGCTTGAGCGATTTGATGTGTCGAACATGATAAACCGAGGCGGTACCTTCTTAGGGTCTGCTCGTTTTCCTGAATTCAAAGAAAAATCCGTTCGAGAAGAAGCTATAGAAAACCTAAAAGAGCATGGCATTGAAGCCCTCGTGGTCGTTGGGGGCGATGGTTCTTATATGGGAGCAAAAGCTCTGACTGAAATGGGATTCCCTTGTATTGGCTTGCCCGGTACGATTGATAACGACATCACTGGAACCGATTATACCATTGGTTTCCACTCAGCGTTGAACACTGTATTAGATGCTATCGACCGTTTACGTGACACCTGCTCGTCACATCATCGAATCTCCATTGTAGAAATAATGGGTCGTTACTGCGGTGACTTAACAATACAAGCCTCTATTGGCGGCGGCGCTGAATTCACGGTCATTCCTGAAAAAGAGTTTGATGAAGAAGAACTCATCAGCGCAATAAGCAACGATGTAGAGCAAGGTAAAGATCATGGCATTATAGCCATTACTGAACACGTCACCGATGTAAACGCCTTAGCTCGTCGTATTGAGTCTCGCACGGGTTTAGAAACACGGGCCACAATTTTAGGGCACACTCAGCGCGGCGGTGCACCCTGTGCCTTTGACCGTGTGATGGCCAGCCAAATGGGAGCCTTTGCCGTAGATTTGCTGCTCAAAGGCGAAGGTGGCCGATGTGTCGGTATCCAATCTAACAAGCTGGTTCACCACGACATTATTGAAAGTATTGAAAACATGAGCCGCCCCTTTAATCAAGAACTCTACGATTTAACCAAAACTCTTTCATAGTTTTTCATCTACAAACCTATTGATCAGCTGATCGGTAGGTTTGATTCTTTACCACCCTAAACTTTACATTCTTGTCATCCAGATTCTATTTGTGTGCGTACTCTTTGGTAATTCTCACAATTCTGGAGCGTTGGCCAATGACCAGCCGCAAAAAAAAATTCTTTTACCCTATTGTAGTTATCGCCGTAGGTGCCTTAATCATTAGCTGGATGGTTACAAAACCAAAGTCGAGTTTAGAAGCCAAAGACTCGCAAGCCATAGACCCACTCCTCAATGCACCCAATGTAGAAACCATAGTGGCGACTCCTGACGAATTAGCGCCGCAAGTTGTTTTATACAGTCAATTTAAAAGTGCTCAGCAAATTGAGTTAAAAGCCCCCATTTCAACAGATGTCATTAGCGTCAACATTCAAGAAGGACAGCGCGTTTTAGAAGGAGACCGACTGATTGTTCTCGACACAGCCGCATTGCAAAGACAACTCAACCAGCTTGCGGCTAGGAAACAGGAAATTTCTGCCCGTCTGGCGCTCGAAACGAAAAATCATCAGGCCAACATAACGGCATTACCCATAGAACAAAACCTAGTCGACATAGCGCAACGCAGCGTAGACAGACTCTTCGGTCTGCAAAACAATAATCTGGCATCAAACGCCGACTTAGAAAATGCTGAGCGTACGTTGGCAAACCAGCAGTTAGCGATTCAAAACAGACAGTTGGCCATCAGCCGATTTACAGCCATTGAAAGCCAATACCAAGCACAATTAACCGACATTGATAGCCAATTAACGCAAGCTCAACGCAATATAGAAAACGCCTCTATTTTTGCACCTTTCGCTGGTGTTGTTTCAAGTCTACAAGTTCAACCTGCAGATTCCGTGATTTCTGGCAGCGTATTGCTTAGCTTAGCCAATGAACAACAGAAGCAATTAGTGGCTTGGATATCCGCAGAAACATTACCTGCCGCTGATGAACTGGTTTCTTTCACGGGGATAGTAGAAACACAATTTGGTGCAATAGACGTTCAATTACAAAGTATAGACCCAGTATCTCAAGCTGGCAGTATGCGATTAATCTTTCAACTGGTCGATTCTTCTAATGCGTTAACGCTGAATCGCTACTACCGACTATGGCTAAACCTACCGAAAGTTACTTCAATTGCCGTTCCACAAAGCTCAGTGTACAGCGATCAGTATGTTTACGCTGTTGAAGATAATTCACTCACTCGACACAGCATAAAAGTAGTGGGTGAGCGCATGATAGATGGAAGGTTATGGCGGCTTGTTCAAGGCAACATACAAGAAAAAAATATTTTAGTGACTCGCTTACAAGATGCCGTGAATGGGCTTGCCGTAAAACCAACATTAAACGCGCTTTAGGGAAAACACTGTGAATTCAATCATTGAAGCTTTTGCTCGCCATAAAATTGCCCCGAATGCCGTTATGTTTATCGTCATTTTTTTAGGCCTAGTCGGGCTCAATCGAATCAACACTCAATATCTACCCGATTTTGATTTGAGCTTGATTATCGTCAGTACCCCATGGGAAGGAGCAAGCACCGAGGACGTTCAAAAAGGCTTAGCGATCCCAGTCGAAAATGCCATATTGGCATTAAAGGATGTCGATCGAGTTTCTACCACGAGCATCGAAGGTCGAACATCTATGACGGTCACTTTAAAGGACTCTGCTGAATCCGTCAGCCAAATGATTTCGGAGATCGAAAAATCGATAGCGACGCTAGAACTGCCTGACGGTGTTGGCGATTCAGTCGTCGAGGCGTTATCCATTCCCGACCCAGTTGCAGATGTGCTCATCTATGGTGATTTAAGTTACGATGAATTGTCAGCCATCGCTAAACGCGCTGAACAAAGTCTAAAAAACGCAGGAATTAGCCAAATAGAAATTACGGGTTTACCTACTGAGAGCGTCGTTGCCGAACTTAACATTAATACGCTATTAAGTATGAATGTTGGCATTGGCGCATTAGCGGATCAAATCAATCGAAATAATGCAACGGCCCCTGCCGGCATTGCGGGTGAAAACAGTATTGCCAACCAACTCAGATTTAACGAAAAAGAATCCACCGCAGAAGACATAGCAAGACAAGTGGTCCGCATTAACAATCAACCAATGCCGCTGAATCAAATTGCGACGGTTTCAACCCAATATGATGAATCTGAGGCCAAGATATACTTTCAAGACCTTCCCGCTATTAAACTGTCTTTAAGCCGTGGGTCTGGTGAAGATACACTCGACGCGGCCGAAAGTTTAACTCAGTGGCAAGAAAGTTTTAGTACCACCTTACCTAAAGATGTAAACATTCATATCTACAATGAAGCCTATGACTTTGTGAAATCACGGATAAAAATCATCCTAGACAATGGCATCGGTGGCTTGCTCATCGTGCTTATTGTGCTGTTTATATTTTTAAATCACCGATTAGCTTGGTGGGTTGCGGTCGGAGTTCCGGTTAGTTTTTTAGCAACCTTCATATTTTTAGAGTTAAGCGGTAACTCTATTAATGTGATCAGTTTACTGGGCTTTTTGATCGCGCTCGGTGTTATCGTAGATGATGCCATTGTTGTAGGTGAAAATGCTTACGCAAACATGGAAAACGGCGATGATGCTGAAACTGCGGCCATAAAAGCAGCAAAGAAAATGCTGCCCGCGGTGTTTGCCAGTTCCGTTACGACTGTCGCCGCCTTTTTACCTTTGCTTTTAGTAGGTGGTGTGGCCGGAGCATTTGCCAAAGGTGTGCCTATCGTCATCATCATGGCGATCGCCGCTTCTCTGATCGAATGTTTTATTATATTACCTGGGCATCTAGCGCACTCTTTCAAAAAAGGTAACGTGAATAAGCCGAACAAGTTTCGCCAAAGCTTTGAACAAAAATTTAATTGGTTTAGAGAAAACGTCATCAGAAAATTGGTCACTCATGCAGTGAACTATAGAGCCACTACGTTCAGCTTGGTAGTACTTTTGCTGGTTTTATCGATCACTCTGTTAACCACCGGCCGCGTGAAGTTTGTTTTTTTCCCAGCCATTCAAGCCCCAGAGTTGCAAATAAATGTAGAATTTTCTGAAGGTTCTAAGGCAAGCGCTGTTGAAGACTATTTGATGGATTTAAAAACAGCACTGAAAAATATTGAGCAAGAAGCAGAAAGCAAGTTCATCAATACCATTGTTTTGGAAACCAATAAGGGCGCTATTGAGCAAGGGGCTTTATTTATACAGTTTGAAACTGACCGCAGTGAAACAGTGAACAACGAATTTATAACCAACACTTTAGATAAAGATGTACCTAAACCGGCCAACTTAATCTCGATCGCATTTGTAGAAGGTGAGCAAGGACCTTCTAACAACGGCATTAATCTAAGACTGGTGAACGAAGATACAACTCAGCTACTGCGAGCCAGTCAATTTATAAGAGATGAACTAGCAAAGCTAAACAGTCTAACAGAAATCAAAGATGACCTGCCGTTGGGTGCAGAACAAATCAGCTTAACACTCACACCAGACGCTCAAGCGCTTGGCATTACGACGGCTGATTTGGCTAGAAATATTCGGACCCTTGTCGATGGAACCCTAGTACAAAACCTACAATTAAATGGTGATGAATTTGAACTCACATTGCGCGTATATGCCGAACAAACAGACAACTGGTTTTTGCTGTCTCAGCTACCCATTGCACTCGGCAATGGAGACAGCAAACCTTTATCAGCATTAGCGGTACCTACAGCGAATCGTTCTATCGCACAATTAGGGCGCGTCAATGGTGAATTAAGTGCCGAAATCACGGCAAATAAACTCAACGACACAGTGAATATTAATGAAGTTAATCGGATCATTGATACCGAGTTAAGAGCCAAGTTTAGTGAACAGTTTCCTAACGTAAAACTGTTGCTAGAAGGCGACCAGGCATCGCAAGGTGATTTTTTCGAAGACGTTAAAATTGGCGGTATGCTGGGCTTGCTACTGATATTCATTGCACTGGCGTGGGTATTCGAAAGCTGGGTGTGGCCCTTTGCAGTGATGAGTGCTATTCCATTTGCGCTCACAGGTGCAATTGCGGGTCATTGGGTCTTAGGGTTAGAACTCAGTGTTCTCAGCATTTATGGAATATTTGGTTTATCGGGCATTATCATCAACGATTCGATCGTTTTGGTCAGTTTTTATCGAGACTTACGTGCTAAAGGCATGGCTATCAAAGACGCGGTTGTCGAGGCTAGCGTACAACGCTTCAGAGCGGTTTTATTGACTACTTTGACCACGGTTGGTGGCTTAAGCCCATTATTGTTTGAGTCTTCTTTTGATGCTCAGTTTTTAATACCCCTAGCCGCTGTCATTGCGTTTGGTTTAATGTACGGCATTGTACTTATTCTTTTCTTTGTACCCGCAATGTTAGTGAGTTTAGAAAATGCGACCGCCATGATTAAACGAGTAAAATCCGGTGAGGAACAAGTAGTAGTTCAACACGGTTAGATATTAATACGTTAATAAATGATCCACCCCACTTTGGCATGTTAGTACCGACACTAACATGCCATTTTTTTATAGTGAAGTACTTAGCTGTGAGAGATTTTTTTACTGGTAAATAGGTAGTCTTTTAGTTCTTTATCAAAGGTTTTATCTTTGCGACGAATCCACTCTAAAACCATAGCAGCGTGCTCTTTTTCTTCATCGCGGTTATGGATAAGTATGGCTTTTAGTTCTTCGTCTTTACATGCATCTACGCGTTGATTATACCAATCTACCGCTTCTAACTCTTCCATTAGTGAGCTAATGGCTCGATGCATATCGCGGGTTTCATCTGATATTTCATTAATGGGTTCGTGATAACCTTCATTGGCCATGCTGTTCTCCTCATTGATGGATAAGACAGAAAACACTCTATCAAATGCCTAATGAGATTGAAATTAATCAACATCATAGTTATTACTTATCAACCCATCAATCAGGCACGTTTTTGTTTCGCTTCAATGGGCCACAATTGAACCGCTTGTTGTTCTGGCTCGTAACGTAGCAAGGCATCGTAATTAAAACCACGCCAGCTAGATAAGTATTGACGAATAATAGGCATTCCCATGGTTTGCTCAGGAATCACTGCAATATTGTTATGCTGATCAATCAAGTGCCAAAATACTTGGTCTTGATAACTGAACACACTCACGTTACGTAGCTCGTCTATAACCAGCCGAGTTAACACGCCATTGTGTCGATACCAGTGCAGTTCACCTTGCTCAATGAACACTCCTTTGGGGTGCTGTTTGTCTAAAGACCACCATTTAACCATCGTTACGGCGCCTCGAATTTAGGTAAGCCCATCAAGGGGTCGTTTGGATCATCTTTGATTCGATCAAACTGTAACGTCACTCGCCTATTTTTAGCGCGACCCGCGGCTGTTTCATTGCTGGCAATTGGATAACGCTCGCCGTGATAACGGGTCAGAATCATTGCGGCATTGATGCCCTTGTTGACAAGGTAATCTGTCACTAAATAGGCGCGCTTTTCCGTGAGTCTGCGGTTGTCGTAGCGGGTGCCCGCACTGTCACTGTGAGCATCGACATATACCGCGGTCACTAAATCATCCGCTTTTAAGTAAGTGACAATGTCGTCCAGTTGAATTTTTGCGCGCTCATCAAGTTCAACACCCCCACTTGCAAAGCTGAGGGTAGTTCGTTCAATTTGGCTAAAATTCACCGGCAATAGACCCGCCTGACATGCAAGATAATCGTTATAATATTGTTTGAAATTAACGGGTGATATTTGCACACGAACTCTATCATCACCGTATTTCGCTTTACGGGTGAGAGTCGGCGCCATCCCTAAACCCAACTCGTCCATCATTCGGCCAGCTCGCGCCGTTTCAATTCGTATGGGTATTTGCTTATCTCGAACTCGCGTGTAGCCCAGCTCAGTAGTCAAAGCGCTTGAACGCCAAGATGGCGCTTCAATGGTAATGGCCGCGCTGCCTTCCGCCATCAAATTGCGAGTAGATTCTAAGTAAAACTCTAACGTTTCGCCGGCTTGGTGAAAAAACACCGCCAACCCATACTGAGGGATAGGCTGATAAAAGCTGCAATAGTACTGGTTGGCTTCCATATGCCACTCTGTATCGGTTAAACCAGTCCCAAACTGGACGGCAGGTGCAAAGCCGGATAATAAGAAGGCAAGGCACAACACCGCTAAAAAGGAAAAGACTCGCCTATTTGATAACTGT
This sequence comes from Reinekea marina, assembly GCF_030409715.1. Lineage (NCBI taxonomy): Bacteria > Pseudomonadati > Pseudomonadota > Gammaproteobacteria > Oceanospirillales > Saccharospirillaceae > Reinekea > Reinekea marina. The sequence continues at coordinate 1,238,494 of NZ_JAUFQI010000001.1, read as the reverse complement.
TTTTGCCGCATTTTGTGGGTTCCATTCATTCTTATGTATCTCAATTGCAAAGCTTGCGCCAACTTTTCATGATTGGACAGCGAGCGCTTGCGGCATTACCATATGCCGCCTTGCTAGGCTTAGTCCCTACCCCATATCAAATCTGGAGACCGTGTGACCGACATCGCCCCTGAAAACCTGCTTTCTCATCGCTTTCGCGGTTATTACCCTGTTGTTATCGACGTAGAAACAGCCGGCTTTAATGCACAAACCGATGCCTTGCTCGAAATTGCTGCCGTTACGCTAAAAATGGACGAAAACGGCATCATTATGCCCGATCAAACTCAATTCTTTAACGTCGAGCCATTTGAAGGCGCGAATTTAGAAAAAGCGGCGCTCGAATTTACCGGAATTGACCCTTATAACCCGTTAAGAGGGGCTGTTGATGAAGCCGAGGCACTCAAAGAAATTTTTAAAACCGTGCGAGCTGGCATGAAAGCCGCTGGCTGTAAGAGAGCCATCCTTGTTGGTCATAACGCTACTTTCGATCATAACTTTGTCATGGCGGCCGCCACTCGTGTTAATAATAAACGCAATCCGTTCCACCCCTTTTCAACGTTCGATACCTCGGCCCTTTCTGGCCTTGCCTATGGCCAAACGGTGCTTAAAAAGGCGTGTGAATTATCGGGCATAGAGTTTTCTGACAAAGAAGCGCATAACGCTGAATACGACACCGTAAAAACGGCTGAATTGTTTTGTAATATCGTGAATAAGTGGAAAGCTTTGGGGGGCTGGCCGTTACCAGAAGAATCGGAACCTTCCTCTTCAAGCTCAGTGGAGTAATTTTATGAAATGCATGGCTGATTTATGTGTCATTCCGTTTAACGGAAAAATATCCGTCGCTGACGAAATTGCAAAGTGCCATACTATTCTAAAGCAATTTGATATTGAAATTGCTTTACATGGTTACGGGACAAACCTTTATGGGGAGTGGGATGAAGTGTTCGCGGCCATTAAGGCTTGCCATGTGCAACTGCATGAGCATGGCATAGTTCGCATTTCATCTACCATTAAAGTGGGCACTCGCACCGATAAAGACCAACGCATCGATGATAAAATTCAAGCCGTTGAAACCCGATTAAATCAATCGACTTAACGCCACTATATTGCGCCGGTTATAAGCTTTCAGTTTAAACCGGTACCTACCCTTTTATTGAAGGTACTTATGACGAATCAAACCGATAAACTCGGCACCGCACCTATTGGGAAATTATTTTTCACCATGTCTTTGCCGATTATTATGGCCATGTTAGTCAATGGGTTATATAGCATTGTCGATGCAATTTTTATCGCACGCGGTGTTGGCAGTTTAGCCATAGGTGGCGTATCTATTGTGTTCCCGGTACAAATGTTGATATTTGCGTTTGCAGCGATTATCGGCAGCGGTTCAGCTTCCATTGTATCCCGTAAACTGGGTGCCAGGAAAAATGATGATGCTCGTCATACAGCGCAAACAGCACTGACCTTTAGCATACTTTTTTCGATTGTTTTGGCTGGCATCGTATTACTCGCCATGGAGCCCATATTACGTTTGCTCGGAGTAACAGACGCATTGTGGGATTATTCAGTGGACTATTTAAAGCCTTTACTCTTTGCAACGCCCGTGGCCATTGTTGGAACCGTGTTTAATGACATGCTTCGCGCCGAAGGTAAAATGCAATTCATGATGATGGTGATGCTGTTAGGCTCTCTTTTGAATGTAACCTTCGATGCTATCTTTATTTTTGGCTTAGATATGGGCGTTACGGGCGCGGCACTGGCAACAGTCATCGCGCAAATCAGCTCCATGTTATTGGCTTTTAGTTTTTATGTTCGCGGTAAAACTACGCTGCATTTATCCATCAAAGATTGGCGCATAGATACAAAGGTTCTTGCGGGGATCATTGCACTTGGCTTACCGTTTTTTATTTCACATGCGGGCGCCAGTTTTATGATAGCTACCGCAAACAATGCACTTTCAAACGTTGGCGGAGACGCGGCCGATATCTACATCAGTGCTTACGGTTTAGTAGGTCGAGTCATCATGTTTGTTATTCTCCCTTTGATTGGCATTATGATTTCATTTCAAACGCTTGCCGGTTACAACTATGGTGCTCAAAATTTTGATCGGGTTCGAAGCATTGTCAATATAGGCATCGGCTCTTCCACCTTATTGTGCGTGCTGATCAGTACCTTAATGGTATTCAGACCAGAATTAATGCTTGGATTATTTACAGACGACCCCGTATTGCTTGCGAAAGCGATTGAAATTGCCAAAGTCATCTTTATGTTGTTTTCATTTGCGGGCATCACCTTCATCATTACGGGTTATTTTCAGGCGACCGGCCACGCCCGTATGGCACTTATTGCCTCTAGTGCGAGGGTATATATATTTTTGATCCCTCTGCTGATTCTATTACCAAGGCAACTGGGCATCGACGGCATTTGGTATGCCTTTCCAATTGCCGATGGTTCAGCTTGCTTGCTTGCGGTTGTTTTGTTTATTCGTTACTACCGCCGTTTGTTAACTCATAATCAATAAAAAAGGGCTTTCGCCCTTTTTTTACTTGCCTGTTGAGTGTTACAAACTCTTATCAATAAACTGTTTTAACGCTGCACCTGGTTGAGCACCTACGGCGACATCGACCGGCTTGCCATCTTTAAACATCATTAATGTAGGTAATCCTCGTACGCCATATTTTGATAACACTTCTGGGTGATCATCAGCGTTTAATTTAACAATTGAAACTTTACCGTCGTATTCACTACTCAACGTATCTAACACGGGCGCAATCATTTTACATGGGCCACACCAGTCGGCGAAAAAATCGACCAATGTTAACCCTGAGCCCTGCTCAACTTGGTCATTAAATTGTGCGGCATCTAACATAGCAACGTTCGACATTTGTACTCTCCTCTATTTGAATGAGCACAGTGTATCGCCGCAAATTTCACTGCACTAGATGGCAATATAAGGCTACACTGTTCCATAAATGGAACAATGCGAGCAACACGTGGAACTGGATAATTTAAATCTATTTATAGAAACCATTAACCAAGGCTCAATTACCAAGGCAGCAGAAAAGCTCGGCAAACCTAAGTCGACGGTATCTCGGCAACTCACTGCCTTAGAAACAAGTTTAGGGGTTAAGTTAATGGAGCGAACAACGCGGAAACTACATTTGACCGAAGCCGGAGAAGCGCTTTACGCCCGCTCAGCCCCTTTTATTGAAGAGTTAAACGACATTGGGCAGGAGATCAACGCCTTTGCGCTCGAACCAAAAGGTCAGCTGAGCATTTTGTGGCCGCAAGAGCTTTTCACTCAAACCATGTCGGAGCTAATTTCAGAATTTTTAAACGAATACCCAAAGGTTTCTTTCTGCGGTACGCAATACAATGGCGTGGCTCCGAAGCTAAACCCTCAGATAGATTTACATTTTGTACTGCACCAACACCCATTACCGGACAGCGATTGGATTGCACAATCGCTCATGAGTATTCCACAGGGGCTGTATATTGCCGCACATTGCGCCAATAAAGCACCGAAACATTTAACAGAGGTCTCTGACTTCCCGTGTATTCTTCAAGGAGGCGAGCACCAATGGTTGTTTCGCAGGGAGCGTTCTTTAGACGCGATAGAAGTAAGCGGAAGGTTAACACTGAATAGCCCAGATATGCGCTTACAGGCTGCCATTCGTGGACTTGGCTTAGTTAGGTTACCTGTCTATTTAGCCGAACCTTATATAAGAAGAGGCGCGCTTGCGGCGGTAGCGTTAGAAGGAAAACCTGTTGCAGAGGAGCTTAGTGTTATTTACAAAAGCCGCCACTTACCCCTAAAAACGCGCTTATTTTTAGAGCATTTTCAAGGGCATCTCGGGCGGTTATACAGCCAAATTTAAGCGGCTAAGGTAAAGTGATAAAATGCTTACGATAGTATTTGAGCTCTTCGATAGACTCGATGATGTCATCTAAGGCTCTATGGCTGCCCTTTTTCTGAAAACCTTTCAAAATTTCAGGGTTCCAACGTGCGGCCAGTTCTTTCAAGGTGCTGACATCGATATTACGGTAATGGAAATAGGCATCTAAATCGGGCATGTACTTAATAAGAAAACGACGATCCTGCCAGATTGAGTTCCCGCATAATGGCGACGCACCTTGATCAACCCACTCTTTCACAAAATCGAGCGTTTGTTGCGCCGCAACTTCAACACTGATGCTGCTTTGCTGAACTTTCGCAGTTAGGCCAGACTCACCATGATGCGTTGTACACCATTCATCCATCGCATCTAACACACTGTCGGGTTGGTGAATGACTAACTCTGGCCCTTCGGCGATTATGTTAAGGTCTTTATCGGTGACTAGCGTGGCAATCTCTAAAATATGGTCAGTTTCTGGCTTCAACCCTGACATTTCGAGGTCTATCCAGATTAAATTCGTTTTTTTGTCCATTAAGCTCAACCTTTAGCGCGTGAAACTGTAAACTGTCGGTTATTGTAACCGATCTCAACACAGAGCGCGCATGAGTAAACGAAAACTATCTCGACAACAGCAATTTCGCATCGACAAAGTCCAGCAAGAACGCCTTGCGCGAGCACAAAAGAAAGACCAAAAAATAGAACAAGCCTTTGCAACCGATCAACTCGGCGAGCCGCGGCAAGGGTTAGTGATTGCTCACTTCGGCGCAACTTTAGATATTGAAGGCGAAAACGGCGAAATAACACGCTGTTCGGTGCGCAGCAACCTACCTGTGTTGGTCACGGGCGATAAAGTGATTTGGCACGCCGATGAGAAAGGCGAAGGTCAAGGAGTTATAGTCGCACTTCAAGAACGCCAATCAATTCTTACTCGCCCAGATTACCGCGGTAAGCTGCGACCAGTGGCCGCAAACGTTGATCGTATTATTATCGTTGCGTGCCCATCACCGCGCACACCCGTAAATTTGATAGACCGTTATCTTGTAGCCACGGCACACGACGACATTCAGCCCGTTATCTTGCTCAACAAACACGATTTAATTGACCAAGCTCCTGAAATGCTCGAAGAGTTAAAACAATACGAAGACCTTGGCTGCATCACCTTAATTGCCAGTATTCACAATGAAGAAGAGCTTGCTGCCATCAAAACGTTAGTCGCAGAAGGCAACTCAGTCTTTGTCGGGCAATCGGGTGTGGGTAAATCTTCAATCATATCCGCACTCTTGCCAGGGGAAGATATTCGCGTCGGTGAGATTTCTGAAGCCACCGGCAAAGGCCGACACACCACCACCACGGCTAAAATTTATCACATTCCCAGCGGCGGACAGCTCATCGACAGCCCCGGTATACGCGAATTTGGCTTGTGGCACATTACCGAAGAAGACTTAGACAAAGGCTTCCCAGATGTCACCGAACACGCACACTACTGCAAGTTTAATAATTGCACTCATACACACGAACCCAAATGCGCGGTTAAAATAGCCGTTGAAAACGGAGAGTTGCTTGAGCGCAGGTTAAACAGCTACTTAGCCATTCGTGATTCGATAGACGAAGTCACCATGAGATCCTAAACTGTACCGAGGGAGACTATGAGCCAATCTTCAGAGCCAGCAACAGAGGCAGAGAGCCAAACTGGCGTTATTCGATTAGATTCCATCGCAGGTTTTATCAACCAATCAACACCGTTAATTGATGCAGGTTTGCGCAGCATTAATATCATCAGCCAAGACCTAAACCGCCCTTGGCTCGGCAACGAAGCCGTAGTTTCAGCACTTAAACAATTTATACTGACTAATCGCCGAGCCCAAATGAGATTACTCATTGCACAAACTACCCACGCATTGAAAACCGACCACCCATTGGTGCCCCTTATTAAAAAGTTATCCCGAATAGAAGCCAGAATCATCGAACCAGAAATACTCGAAAAAGAGCCGATTAACTGTGAATTTATATTGGTAGACAGAGGAGGCGTGGTAATACGACAAAAATTAGACAACTACATTGGATTTGCACATACAGATGATAAAACCTCGGTAAAGAGCCTGCAATCGAGCTTTGATCAGTATTGGCGATACAGCCAACCATCACCAGAGTTGCGATACTTTTCGATATAAGATTATCGAGTTTGAACTCGATTCATGTAGCGAACATCATTTTTGAAGGTTATCAATGAATCACCAAAGCGATAATTAAACGATAATCGAATTAACGACGGCGCAGCGCGGCAAAGATCTGGTTTTATTTGGCGTAACGTCACTTTTTCGCCCTTCACCAACAAATAAAAATCATCTTCCGTAGTACAACCATGAGACATCACAGACACCTCAACTCGATCACTGAACACAACCGGGTTTAGTAGCAAAGGCACCGAATAATCGCGACCCGGAAAGGTACTGCACCCTGCCGTAAACACAACTATTAGCGAACATAGAAAAAGCTTGAATTTAGCCACGTCGTCGCCCAGCCCATAACAATCCCGCTAACGCTATCATGCCGAACATCGGTAACGAGCCAGCGCCCAAGCGACTTACTTGACCATCAGAATTACGAGTGGTGTCTGCATTAAGATCCATCGATAAACTGCCCTCATTGATCCAATCACGCAAGTTATAGACATTCGAATAAACACCATAAGCATTAGCCCGATTAATACCACACTGAGATGGCCCCCAACTGACAACCCCCAACAAAGTATCGGTATCAGGATCAATCAACGGACCACCACTGTCACCCTGACAAGAGTCGTATCCTGGGTCTCCTGCACAAATCATCGTAAAAGCATCAAAATTGTTACCAATATTCGAGTTGTTGCATTCTTGAACGGTACGAGGTGTTAGATCAACATCGAGCAATTGAGCGCTGGCCGAAAATGTCGCAACGTTGTTATCACTTAACGTATCACCATGACCAATAACTTGTACTTTAGAAGATGTATTTTTCGCTAAATGATCGAATAAATCCATGGTCGGTAACGCCAGAGATGGCTTATTTGAAACCTGAGGCAAATGCAAAATAGCAATGTCATATTCAAGCGTTGCACTGTTATAAAGTGGGTGAACTTCTATATTTTCAGAGGGTATTTCGATAGGTGTTTCACTGCCCGTGTAAATTGTATAACCCGTAAAGTGGTACCCTATTGGATCAGCTTCTTTAGAATCTTCTCCAATACAATCATAAGAAACTAAGCCCTCATCTTTACAAAACTCATATTGCATACCCTTACCCGTGCTTACATTTGAGTAATCACCGATCAGCAAATGTACCGAAGCGCCAGCGGGATAACCATCAACACAATGGGCCGCAGTCACCACCTTACCGCCACCAATATGACTAGCGCCACAAAAAGCATTCCAACTATATCCGGTAGAGTTACCTGGACTCGCGTATGACTTACCATCTGCCCAGTTATAAACCCTAAGTAACGCGACAAAATACTCATGCTCATTGGGAGACGTCGCCGAACCATTAATGATACGGGGCGCTATACCACGTTCACCGAACGAATCATCCGCAGCAAATGCAAATAACGGTAAACACAAAACAAAAGCGAAGAGTTTATTCAAATGATCGGCCTCAACTAGTCAGAATTTAATCCTAACTCAAGGACTCAAATCATGCGAATTTTAGGCCCCATTTTTATGACGTTCGTCAAAGAAATGGCGGTGTTTGTTTATTGCTGCGGGCATCGTGTTGCGGCTTAGGACAAAACATTCGCGTCTCCGCGTTGCTTCCAGCGCTCTTACAGCTTTGCGCGGTCTATTTATTGTAGGAGTCTTCAGAACGAAGTGGAGAGGCGATTGTTTTTGAATAGGCTGTATGATTTAGATTTTGTCATTTCTTAGATATTGCTTACTAATAACTCGAACTAGGTCATGCATTTGGAAGGCTGTTAGGTTAACCTTTAAAATAACATCCGCATTTTAAACTTTAACTATGTTTGAATTTAAGACAATTGACCCCACTCTCGATCGGAGTATTTGTATTGAGCATCGACTTGATGCCTATATTTGTACCCACGGAAATAGTGATGGATTTCTGAGCCAGATTGGAGGCGAAAATGGTGATGAGTATATAAGCCGGCTTGAAAAGAGAATCAGTCAAATCCCACAAGGCAACTGTCTTTGCTATTTCAACGGTCAATTAGCGGGACAACTGGAAATGAAATGGCATGAAAGCCCAAACGTTGGCTATGTTAATTTATTTTACTTGCGTCCAGAATATAGAGGTGCTGGTTTTGGCCGAATGCTACATGATAAAAGCATTGATATTTTTCATACATTGGGTGCAGGTTCATTGTTACTCAGTGTCGGAAAAAAGAATATAAATGCAAAAGCATTTTATGAAAAACTCGGTTGGCACAATTTAGGAACTCGATCGGATAAACCATACGCCGACTTTTATGAGTTTAGAATTTAAGACTCTATAATTTGAACAGAAGAATTTAGCCTATAATTTCCCATCCAATAGACCATCGGCTGAAAGGTACAATCGTTATACAAAAAGGCATTGGCTGATTTTCTGAATCCTAGCTTTTCATAAACAGGTACAGCGTATTCCGTTGAAGCCAGCTCAATATAATCAACAGAATCATCAACTTGCAATTTTGCAGCATCAAACAACTTCTTCGCTATTCCCTTACCGTTTTCTTCAGGACTAACGAATAAGTAAGCAAGTTTTCTTTTCGAAGAAAATAAAAGCACGCCAGAAATGCAGTCATCAACTGTACATTTCAAACAAATATTGTCGCTATCAAGCAACGATTTTAATTTATCGATTGCTATATCTTTTGTATAAAATGCCTCTATCGCGTTTTGAGACCAAGATGGTTTCACATAAGTTTCAAACGAAGCCTTGATTACAGTGATGGCCTCTGCAAGATCACTTTTTAAGAGTGGTTTAATCTTCATGTTATTCAGTCGCTATGGGTTTATTCTTTTTAATGGGCGTTTGAATTTAGAGTATAACTTCTATTTGGTGGTTGGTAGAGGGGAAACGGTTTAGGGCTTCGGTAATTAAGCTGCCAGTGAATAGCTGGAGGCTAGGCCAAAGGTTAGACTGATGGACTAACCTTTGACTGCTTAAGCTTGCTGTTTTGAAAATATTTAAGCCAAGTACTTTGCTTTGATCGCTTGATACTCTTCTAAGCATTCAGCATTTGCCATGGCCGTTGTATTTTTGGGAGTATCACCCCGTAAGATTTGAGTTACGGCCAGCTCCACTTTTTTACCTGAGCGAGTATAAGGAATATCTGCGACGGCAAAGATATGTTTTGGAACGTGTCTTGGTGTGGTGTTTTCGCGGATACGCTGTTTGATTGCCTTTATCAGCGAATCATCCAGCTCAGTCGATGAGTTGAGTTTTACGAATAAAACGACTTCTACATCATTATCGGTTTGATGACCCACCACTAGCGAATCAGTGACTTGTTCGATAGTTTCCACCTGACGATAAATTTCAGCGGTGCCAATTCTGACGCCACCTGGGTTTAGTGTTGTATCGCTTCGACCAAGAATAACGACTTGGCCCTGCTCATCTATTTCGCAAAAATCACCTTGCGCCCAAACATTGTCGAACCGCTCAAAGTATGCGCTTTTATAGCGAGCCTTATCTGGGTCATTCCAGAACCCTATAGGCATGCATGGGGCGGGTAAACGGCACACCAATTCACCACGTTGGTTTAAGATAGATTCACCTTCATCGCTCCAAGACTCCACCGCCATACCTAAATTAGCGGCCTGTATTTTACCTTTAACAACGGGTGACCAGGGGTTACCACCGACAAAACACGACACAATGTCTGTACCACCTGAAATAGAGTGCAACATGACATCGGATTTAACTTCACTGTACACCCAATCGAAGTCTTCAGGTGACAGAGGCGAGCCAGTGGAAAACACCACGCGCAAAGCGTCTAAATTGTTTTCTTTCGGAGCAACGCCTAACTTTTGACAAGCGCTCAGATACTTAGCACTGGTACCAAAGTGAGTCACCCGGTACTTTGAAGCCAACTCCCATAGCACCGACTCGGTTGGGTACATCGGGTTGCCATCAAAAATTATAAGGGTCGCACCGGTCACTAAGCCAGAGGCAAGCCAATTCCACATCATCCAACCGGTCGTGGTGAAATAGAAAAAAGTCGACTCTTTGGATATATCACCGTGTAAACGTAGCTCTTTAATATGCTGAAGCAAAGTACCACCAGCACTGTGTATAATGCATTTAGGCTTACCCGTGGTACCCGATGAATAAAGCACAACCAATGGGTGGTCAAACGGGAACTCCACAAGCTCAGGCGCAGCACGGTTTTGCTTTAATATATCCTCTAGCTCAGTAGCTCGTTCAATGCTCGCTATACTAGGCACCACAGAAACATTGATCGTTTGCCGTATAGAAGGCACCGAAGCACGCAATTGATCGACAACCTCGCGACGATCAAATAGTTTTCCGCCATAACCGTAGCCATTACCCGCCAACAACACCACCGGTTCAACCTGACCAAGCCGATCAAAGACACCTTCATAACCAAAATCAGGCGAGGCTGATGTCCAAATAGCGCCCAAATAAGTGGTCGCCAGCATACCTATTAGCGCTTCCTGAGTATTACCAATATAACCGGCCACAACGTCTTTAGGTTGTACACCACACTCTTGCTGAAGATATGCCGCCAACTGCATCACGCTTTCTCGCAGCTGCTTATAGCTAATCTCTTGTGCTTCACGAGATTCACTCACCGCAACAATGGCGTTTCTATCGTTTTCACCATGGTGCAGTAAATTATTGGCGAAATTCAGCTTAGCGTTAGGAAACCACTTCGCATCAGGCATTTGCGCATGCCCTAAAACAACATCACCCGCAAACCCTTGGACATCACCGAAATCCCACACAGCCTGCCAAAACTCACTGAGATTATTAATACTGTAGTGATGAAGGGCACTGTAATTATAATCAAACGCTTGAGCATCGAAACGTTTGGCAAAACCACTCAACTGGGTTTGTTCCATTTGAGACTGAGACGGACGAAATAGTATTGTCGACATAGGCGCTTAAATTCTGTTTATTGTTGTTGCTGTTAGGGTACCGAGCACAGCGGTAATGACAAGATCTGTTTTTGAAAAAAGAAGGGGTTGGGTGTCAGCAATTCGTACCAGTTTTTTTGAGCTGCAAGTTAATAGCTTCAAGCCGCAAGTATGGTCAAAAGAGGGTTTGTGCTGATAATTGAACGTGTAGGAGTCGTCGGAACGCAGTGGAGAGACGATTTTTTAGATTTGAGATGTTTTGGGTTGAGGGGGAAAAGCTGCAAGCTGCAAGCTGCAAGCTGCAAGCTGCAAGCTGCAAGACAAGATCAAATCGCCGTCGCTTTTGAAATTCAATGATGATTGGCGAATTTTTTTGGGTTATCAAGTGCGGTTTTTGGTTTCGGGCTGCGGGTCAGGTCAACACATTTCGCGGCTTCGCTTTGCTTCGCGCGCTCCTACTTGGGAGTGGTGTTGGTGATTAGCTTTGGGGGTGGGTTTCACAGGAGCGGGCATCTGAGGCATGGATGCCGAAGTACAGCGGCGCATGGATAATGGTATGGACCCACCCCACTTCCCTATCGGCCTCATAATGGGCCAAAATGGAAGTTGAACACAAACCATTTAACAGAAGCGGAGTGGGTCGATATGAAGATTACAACGATTGGGTTAGATATTGCAAAGTCTGTTTTTCATCTGTTTGCTACCAACCGGATGGGCAAGCTGGTTAAGAAAAAGCAGCTGCGTCGAAAAGAGGTTTTGGCTTACATGGCAAACTTAGATCCGTGTTTAATTGTGATGGAAGCCTGCGGCGGCGCCAACTACTGGGCGTGGGCGTTTATTGCGCAAGGTCATCAGGTCAAACTTATCGCGCCGCAGTACGTCAAGCCGTTTTTAAAAGGTAATAAAAACGACTACAACGATGCTGAGGCAATCGCTGAAGCCGCGCAGCGGCCAACGATGCGCTTTGTGCCTATCAAGAGTATTGAGCAACAAGATGTACAGAATTATCACTGCCGCCGTGAACGTCTTAAAAAGGCCCGTACCGGATTGGTCAATCAGGTACGAGGGTTACTGGCGGAGTATGGGATTGTGATTAACCAAGGGATTGCCTCTGTACGCCGAACATTGCCGGAAGTATTAGAAGATGCAGAAAATGGTTTAACGGTTATGGCACGAGAGCTCTTTGCCGACTTGCTCGACGAGCTGTACGAACTGGATCAACGACTGCACATCTGCGAGCAAAGGATAAAAGCAGTGAACAAAGAGAACGAGACCTGTAAACGCCTAGAAGGCGTGTTGGGCATCGGCGCAATAACCGCCAGTGCATTGTATGCGGCTGCAGGCGATGGCAAAAACTTTGTGAATGGTCGTCATTTTTCTGCGTGGATTGGCCTCGTACCTGGGCAACACGCCAGTGGCGGCAAGGCAGGTTTACTTGGGATCAGTAAACGGGGTAACGGCTACTTACGCACTCTATTGATACACGGTGCTCGCGCAGTACTCATGCATTCGGCCGGCAAGATCGATCGCTTCAGTTGTTGGGCACAAGCACTGTTGGCGCGCCGCGGGCATAATAAAGCCTGTGTCGCTGTAGCTAATAAACTAGCACGTATTGCTTGGGTAGTTATGGCCCGAGAAGAGAGTTACCGCTTAGCGGTATAGAAGCAAACGCCAGCCAAAGGCTGGCAATATAATAAGAGAAAGTAATTACCTTTCACTTCAGTTGCAAAAGACAGATTGATCGGATGGTGAGATAGGTCAGACCGGCTCATCCGAACCCTTACACGCGCATTGGCCTTCGAGGCCGTATGGATGATGAGGGGGTTGAGCGCAGATAACCATCGGGGCCAGGAGGTCAAAAACACCTTCAGTCAAAGGCCGGATATATGAGAGCAATGATTTTCTCTCACATGATGATCAAATATGTCTTGCAAACGGGGTGGGTCCATATATGCGCGAGCAGCGACCCGCGGAAGTGGAACGCGCCACCGAAGCGGGAATTAAGCTGCAAGTTAATAGCTTCAAGCTACAAGCAGGGTCTAAACACTTAAAGCCATCGCGCCTTTGTGTTGCTTTGAGCGATCTTGCTTTTATTAAAAGCTGCGGCTGCCGGCTTGTTCTAGTTTGGATAAAATGAAGCGGAGTTTGATTTCGCCTTCTTCGCGGAAGCGAATTTGGTTGTTTCTGACTCTTAGTGCGTAGAGTTCGTTAATGCTTTGGCATTGTAGGCGGATGTTATCGAGTTCTTCGTTGTGACGAATGGGCATGTCGATGAAAAAGTTCCATTCGTTTGGCGTGAGTTGACCTTCAAGCAAGCGCGTTAACGTGGCTTGAAGGTCTTCGATTTCTGGCTGATAAACTGGTTTTTTGCCGAATGCCATGGCTAGGGCGACACCACCCACGACCAAAAACGTAACGACAAAAACCAGAAAAAACTCAGCCATGAAACTTACTTAACCCAAGCGCGAGCGTTGCGGAACATACGAATCCAAGCGCCGTCTTCATCCCAGACTTCTGGTGCCCACGAATTAGTCACGGAACGGAACACACGCTCTGGGTGTGGCATCATAATGGTGATACGACCATCGGGGGTGGTAAAACCGTTCATACCCAAAGCCGAACCGTTCGGGTTCGCCGGGTATTGCTCAGTCACCTTACCGTAATTATCAACATACTGGAGCGCAACTAAACCACTTTGCGCGGCTAGGTTTTGATGCGCCTCGTCTTTATATTCCGCACGACCTTCACCATGAGCCACCGCAATCGGCATTTTAGAGCCCGCCATGCCCGTCAAAAAGATTGACGGAGACTCTGGTACTTCAACCATCGCCACGCGAGCTTCAAACTGCTCAGATTCATTGCGAACAAAGTGCGGCCAATGATCCGTGCCATCAATGATGGACCGTAAATTGGAAAGCATCTGACACCCATTACAAACGCCCAATGCAAACTTAGATTGATCGGCAAAGAAGTCTTTGAACTGCTGCTTGGCACCCTCGTTAAATAAAATCGATTTTGCCCAACCTTCACCGGCACCTAATACATCACCGTATGAGAAGCCACCACAGGCCACTAACCCGCTGAATTGATCAAGGGTAACCGAGCCCGATAAAATGTCACTCATGTGAACGTCTATCGAATCAAAACCTGCGCGATCAAAAGCCGCCGCCATTTCAATTTGCCCGTTTACACCCTGCTCTCTCAAAATGGCCATTTTAGGACGAACACCCTTTGCAATAAACGGCGCGGCAATGTCTTGTGCTGGGTCAAAACTTAACTCAGCATGTAAGCCAGGATCGTTCGCATCGAGTAACGAATCGTATTCTTGTTGCGCGCATTTTTCATTATCACGTAGCGATTGAATGCGGAAACTGGTTTCGCTCCACATACGTAATAAGTCGGTTCGCGGCTTCACATAAAGCTCATCGTCATCGGCGGTAATGCGCACCAAGTCATCATCATTTGGGCAACCAATAACACTCACACATTCAGCCAAGCCTGCTGCATTAAATTGAGCCAACACAGATTCAGTCTCAGATTGTTTAACTTGTATAACTGCGCCCAACTCTTCACTGAATAAAGCCGCCATAACATCGTCGCCAGCAAATCGATCAGTCGCAATATCGACACCGGTTCGGCCTGCAAACGCCATTTCGGCTAAAGTGACAAACACGCCGCCATCGGAGCGGTCATGGTAGGCCAATAGTTTTTGATCTTGCAATAAACCTTGGATGACAGCCCAGAAAGCTTTCAAATCTTCAGCATCATCAACATCGGGTGCTTCATCACCTACTTTTCGATACACCTGAGCAAGTGCACTGCCCGCCAAGCGGTTTTGCCCTTTACCTAAATCTATCAATACTAAATCGGTCTCACCTTTATTCGTTTTAATTTCAGGTGTAACCGTTAAGCGCACATCTTTCACCGGTGCACCGCCAGTAACAATTAGACTCAACGGCGAAGTGACCGATTTTTCTTTTCCGTCTTCTTGCCAAGTGGTTCGCATAGACATTGAATCTTTGCCCACAGGGATCGTTAAATCTAACGCTGGGCATAACTCTAAGCCAACCGCTTTTACGGTATCGTATAACGCTTCGTCTTCTCCTGGGTGGCCGGCGGCGGCCATCCAGTTTGCCGAGAGACGAACGTTTTTCATTTCACCGATATAAGTTGAAGCAATGTTCGTTAACGTTTCTGCAACTGCTAAACGGCCAGAGGCCGCTGGGTTGATTACAGCAACTGGGGTACGCTCACCCATTGCCATCGCTTCACCCGTATAAGACTCAAAACCAGAGGTAGTCACTGCCGCGTTCGCTACTGGAATTTGCCAAGGCCCTACCATTTGATCGCGTGCGACCATACCTGTTATCGAACGATCACCAATGGTTATTAAAAAGCTTTTACTCGCCACAGCAGGTAATCGCAGCACACGCTCTATAGTGTCGTTAATATCTAAATTGTGCGTAGTAAAAGTATCTTTCTTAAATTCTACACGATCGAATGCGCGCTGCATTTTAGGTGGCTTGCCTAACAATACGTCGAGTGGCATATCGACAGCGTTGTTATTAAAATGCGAATCACTCACGACTAGGTTTGCACTGTCATTCGCTTCACCAATTACGGCATATGGGCAACGCTCGCGTTTGCACAGTGCTTCGAAAACAGGCATTTGTTCTGGCGTTACAGCCAAAACATAACGTTCTTGTGATTCGTTCGACCAGACCGCCAACGGCGACATGCCCGGTTCATCATTTGGAATATCGCGCAATTCAAATTTACCGCCACGACCGCCATCGGCGACAAGCTCCGGCATCGCATTTGATAAACCGCCTGCACCGACATCATGTATGAAGGCGATAGGATTGTTATCTCCCAATTCCCAGCATCGATCAATAACTTCTTGGCAGCGGCGTTCCATTTCTGGATTCCCACGTTGCACCGAAGCAAAATCTAAATCTTCGTTGCCTTCTGCACTGTCAACTGAACTGGCCGCGCCTCCGCCTAAACCAATTTGCATGGCTGGCCCACCGAGCACAATCAATTGCGCGCCAACGGGAATGTTATCCCACGCTTTTTCAACATGCTCTTCTTTGATGTTTCCGTATCCACCAGCAATCATGATCGGTTTATGATAACCGCGAATCTCTGTACCGTTTGCGCCTGCAGCCGATGCTTCATAAGTGCGGAAGTAACCGACTAAATTAGGGCGGCCAAATTCATTGTTAAATGCGGCTCCCCCTAAAGGACCTTCGATCATAATATCGAGTGCGCTCACAATACGCGCGGGTTTGCCGTAGTAACTTTCCCACGGTTGCTCGAAACCAGGAATGCGAAGATCGGACACACTGAAGCCAGCTAAACCGGCTTTCGGCTTACCGCCCATACCTGTTGCGCCTTCATCACGAATTTCACCACCTGAACCTGTGGCCGCTCCTGCAAAAGGTGCAATGGCCGTTGGGTGGTTATGGGTTTCAACTTTAAATAAAATATGAATATTTTCTTCGTTGTAACCGTACTGATGCTGATCGTTGGTGTAAAAGCGTTTGCCATTAAAGCCTGAAAACACGGCGGCATTGTCTTTGTATGCTGACAGCACACCTTCGCTATTATTTTCGTAGGTGTTTTTGATCATTTTGAACAACGACCAAGGCGATTCTTCGCCATCGATGATCCAACTGGCATTAAAAATTTTGTGGCGACAATGTTCAGAGTTTGCCTGTGCAAACATCATCAATTCAACATCGGTTGGGTTACGATTTAACGCAGTGTAAGATGCGACTAAATATTCAATTTCATCGCTTGCTAGTGCCAACCCTAATTGAGAATTTGCGGTTTCTAATGCCGCCTTACCACCTTGAAGAATATCTACTGTCGTTAAAGGTGCTGGCTCTTGTTCTGCAAACAAGGTATTGGCCGTTGGTTCATTGAAATAAACAGATTCAGTCATTCGATCGAATAACGCAGCCGATGCCACTTTAATTTGTTCTTCCGACAAAGGCTGTTCTGATTTCAATACGTAGCGAACACCGCGCTCAAGTCGCTTAACATTAGATAAAGCGCTATTATGAGCAATGTCGGTGGCTTTCGTTGACCAAGGTGAAATAGTACCTTGTCGTGGTGTAACCCAAACGCTTTCGCCTTCAACCGTTTCACCTGAGGCACTTGGCCCGTAATGCAACAGTTGATCGAGCACAGTAAGCTCATAATCTGTTAATGGCTTGAGTAGTTGTGCAAAATGCACGTACTGCGCATAGCAGTCTACAATCTCAGGCACGAGGGATTGAAGTTGAGCCGTTAATTTTTCACGGCGAAATTGAGAAAGTGCGGTATTACCAGGAAGCGTCAGCATCAAATAAACCTGTCCAAACAGTTGGGATTGATGGGGTCTGAAAATCGGCGGTATAGTAATAGATTTCGAGTTAAAATGGCAGTGAATGAGGCAGTAAATACTTCGGATGCGTTTTTATTTTGTAAACCCATTTAAAACACTGATGCTGCTTTTTGCGGCCGTGTTCTTTGTTGTTGTCAGCGGAAGCTTGATTATCAAAGGCTTTACGTGGCGAACGCAGTGGGATCAGATTGTTGATCGCAATGAAATTATCGTCGCTGTTCGCGAAAGCGAAGGGATTTACTGGCCTGTCGGTCAAGAAATATCAGGGTTTGAACGGGGGATTTTAGAAGAAATTGAAACGCAATTAGGCATTTCCATCTCAACCTTTGCGGTTCGTAATCTCGATGATCTATACCAAGCCCTCGAAGTAGGTGCTGTTGATATGGCCATAACCGGAACAAGTAACCCTTCGGATTTATTTCAAAAAAGCCTGCCCTATTACGTCACATCACTGGGGATAGTTCGCAAAAAAAACACCGACTTTGAAACGGGTGATGAATTAGTCGCCGGTATACTCGATCCATTAGCCCACGCTCTCCCCGCGCAACAGTTAAAATCTCAATACCCAAATTTGGAAATTCAATACGAGCCTGGCCGACTCAGTGCAGAATTAATGACATTGGTCGACATTGGTTCACTGGATTTAATTTTGCTCGATGAAAGAGATTTTCATCTTCAACAAACCGTATTCCCAGATCTTTTGTTTTTCCCTATCGAAAGCCCTTCTCGCGATATTAGAATTTTATTTCATTCCAACCATGATGGAACCCTACTTTCCAAAGTAAACAATACGATAAAAAGTATTCAAGACTCGGGGCTGATGGTGCAAATGATCGACCGCTATTTTGGCCATGCGGGTGAGTTTGATTTTGTCGATAATCGAACATTTGAACGCCATATGGCGTCCAGACTGCCCAGATACCGAGCCTGGTTTGAACAATACGCAGAGCAAAACAATCTCGATTGGCGTTTACTCGCCGCCGTCGCCTACCAAGAAAGTCATTGGCGAGCTAATGCCGTTTCACCCACTGGCGTACGAGGCATCATGATGGTGACTCAAGCGACCGCTAAAGACATGGGTATATCCAATAGATCCGACCCACAGCAATCCATAGACGCAGGCAGCCGTTATTTAAGTCGACTTATAGATCGAGTGCCTGAACAAATAACTGAACCAGACAGAACATGGTTTGCGTTAGCTGCCTATAACGTAGGCGCAGGGCATGTTGAAGATGCTAGGAAAATTACAGAGATTGAAGGCGGCAACCCCAATATTTGGATTGACGTTAGAAAAAGCTTACCCAAGCTAGCGTTAAAGTCTTACTACCCATGGACTACTTATGGTTACGCTCGAGGCAATGAGCCTGTAGTGTATGTTGGTAATATTCGACAATATTATGAGAAGATGAAAAAAGCCTTCCCGAAAGAAGGCGATAGCATTCAGCCCGATCGCCTCGATCAATTACCCGAGGCCGAAGTCCCTATATTTCAAGGGTTGTGATCAAAACTTAAGTTGAAACCCAGTTGACCACTGCAGGTTAGCGTCGGCATCCCATACTATTTCTGAAAAGTTGATTAACGATTGGGTTAAATTTTGGTGCAAACCTAATCGCCATAAACCGTCTTCATCACCATCAACACTATAATTTACAAAGCTCATAGCGCGAGCACCTTGAATCTGCAATCCAACATCCCAAGCCAATAAAGACTCTTCGTATAACGTAGCGGCAAAAAAGGTTGTGGTACCACTGACCCATCTCAGTCTGGTACCCCACTGGTTATTTCCTGCTTCAGTTTGTCGGTAAGTGGTGGCTATTGAGCCTTCTGGCGACTGCACAACCGCGCCAATACTCCATTGCTGGTCCGTTTTCGTTTCATCAAAAACCCACTGCCCTGTAAACAGAACCGCTTCATTGGATTGAAAATCGGCTCGAAGGGCTTTTTTCTCGGTAGGAACGATGTAATTTGCCACCGCTAACCCGCCGCGTGCTGCCGACACCAAAGTGCTCATTTCTGATTCAATTAAAACGGATTCTAAGGTTGGCAATTCACCGCCCCAGAGCGCAAATGCACCTTGCTGCCATTGCACGTACATTTGCTGTTGATCTAAGGTCAATTCATCGGCAAATGGCTCGAACCCGGCCCGCCAATGCGCCCGAAATGTCCCACTTGGCAACGACTCTAACGCACTGACACCTATATAGGTGTTTGGCATTTGCACCAGCCAATTGTGATCATTAATGGCCTCTGAAACATAAGCGGCTTGAATTTGTACCTGACCAGAAGGCTGAGCCTGAATGGCGAACGCGGGCGCTGCCATTTGCAATGCAACGGTAAGCCCAGAAATACTAAATACTTTCTTTAACATGGTAACCCTATCAAACTTTATGAAAACACAACGGTTTTATTACCGTGAACTAATATTCTATCTTCAAGATGCCAGCGCAATCCTCTTGCCAATACTGTCTTTTCACAGTCTTTGCCTAATCTCACCATGTCTTCAACTGTGTCTCGATGAGATATTCGAACCACGTCTTGATCGATGATTGGACCTGCATCTAAATCGCTGGTTACGTAGTGGCAAGTTGCCCCGATCAATTTCACCCCTCGCTCTTGTGCCTGATGATAAGGACGAGCACCGATAAATGAAGGTAAAAAACTATGATGAATGTTAATAATTTTATTTGGAAGTAAAGAACACAACGCTTCTGGTAAAATTTGCATATAGCGAGCCAGCACTAATGCATCGGCTTTATGCTCAGCAACTAAGCGCTCGACTTCAGCAAAGTGAGGTGCCTTGTTTGAAGGATCTACCGGGACGTGGAAAAATGGAATTCCATGCCATTCAACTAGGCTGCGTAAATCTTCATGATTTGAAATCACACAAGGAATATCGCAGGGTAAATCACCACTGTGCCAGCGATTAAGTATATCCGCTAAGCAGTGGCTGTCTCGGCTGCACATTAAAACGACACGTTTTTTTACATCGGTATCGGTGACTTCAAAGGTCATGTCTAAATCGGCAGCGATCGGAGCGAACATCTCAGCTAACTTACCCGCACTGAATGGCAAAGAGCTTGCCTTAATTTCGTTTCGCATAAAAAACCAGCCCTGCTCAAGGTCGGCGTGGTGGTTTGCTTCTAAAATACTGCCATTATATTGGGCCAAAAAGCTGGCTACCCGAGCAACAATACCTACTCGATCTGGGCTAGACATCACCAGACGATAAACGCGCTCCATAGTGTCTCCGTTGTAGATTAATCGTCAAGATTGGAAAAATGAACACAAATCAATGAGAATTTATGTTTTAACATAAGAATCAATGATATATGATGCGCGATCCTTTGACGACTGATAGTTGACTTAGGTCTGTTTGGCCGCATTTTTTAGGCTAAACTACACAAAAGATATAGATATTATAAACCGTGTTCGCTACCTTTAAGATGTGTCTATTTAACACATGTTAAACTACCGAATCGCTGAAATGGGAAGGACGCTATGCTGACACGTGAACAAATGTTAGCCGCACCAGAAGATGAATACATGAACGAAGCTCAACGTGAGTTTTTTCGTAGCTTGTTAGAAGAACAAGCTAAAGAAGTTCGTGAATCATTAGCCGCTGCTCGTGCACAGCTCGCAAGTTTTGAAAATGAACCTGACGAGCTAGACAAAGCCGCCATCGAAGAAGAACGTCGTATGGCTTTGCGTTTTTTAGACCGGCAAACCAAATTATTACCAAAGATCGAGCAAGCCATTAAGCGCATCGATAAAGATGACTTCGGTTATTGTGAAGTCACGGGCGAAGAGATTGGCATTAAACGTTTATTGCTACGCCCAACGGCCACGCTTTGCGCAGAAGAAAAGCAGCGCCAAGAGATGAAAGAGCGCAATTTCCGCGATAACTAAAACTCGAATAAGCAAGCTTATTCACAAAAGAACCCTGCTTAAGCAGGGTTTTTTTTGCGCACAGGATTAACAGGCACAGTCCTTGCTGATTAAGCCGTAGGTGAGTAAAAAGCGGAAAAGAAATGGACATAAGTACAACAGCGGTACAATCATACCAACGGCATGAGCAGCCCGCTTCGTTAGCTCAGAAAGCTGAACAGACCCATGCTCCGAGAGAAGCGGCAAGCGATGACCCATCCAGCGCCGATTTAAGCGTGAGCATCAGTGACCAACGTACGGTGTATCAATGGATCGCGAATACCTTTAATCAGCAACTTGATACAACTGCCAGCATTCGACCGGTCACCCAATCTCTTTTTGATTACGGCATTATCGGCGTTGAAGAGCAAAAAACTGTCAATGGGCTTTCCGCTCAAAATGAGTCTATTTCAATATTAAAGGCCATAGAAGGAAGACTGCCGAGCACCGACTCTTTTCATGAAAGGTCGACGCTCAACACATTATACCGTGTATTCAGTACGTTAGACGCGGCTCGAATGAGCCAGTGAACATTAGAGGAATTTAGCCAGCGTTTTTAGCAATTCTGCTTCATCTACCGGTTTAACCAAAAAAGCTTTAGCACCTTGTCTTTGCCCCCACACACGATCGGTCTCTTGGTCTTTAGTTGTTGCTAAAACAACAGGGATCTGCTTTGTAGAAGGGTCCTGTGTAAGTTTGCGAGTGGCTTGAAAGCCGTTTAACTCGGGCATTACTACATCCATCAAGATTAAATCGGGCTGCGCGCTTTTTGCCAGCGCAACGCCAGAGGCACCATCTTCAGCAACGATACACTCATGACCATTGGCCTCTAAAATCTTTGTAAAGTGCGCTATCTGGCTTGGTGAGTCATCTACCACTAAAATTGTTGCCATGCGAATTTCCTCAAACTGCGATATTACGAATTTATATATATGCTCGAAACTATAGTCTCATTGTAAAACCATGCAACTATTTCAACAAGAACCAACTGCAACAATTGCTAAACCTCTTAAATTAACACTTGGTTACAAAATTTACAGCAGGAAATTAGCGCAATGCCATTTCCACTGCTAGGTTTTTAAAACGGTGTTATTAGAAACATAAGTTTGAGACAAAAGCAGGCAGTCCATGATTAAGAAAGAGAACATATTAGAATCCGCTCGAAAGGTACTTACCGAACAGGGCATCAATAAACTATCGTTGCGAAAAATAGCAGCAGAAACTGGCTGCGCCGCGCCTTCCATTTATTACTACTTTAAGAATAAAGAGGAAATTGTCGCTGGACTATGGGAAGAAGTAGCAATGGAATTAGAGCAACAACTTAAAATTGCCGGCGATAAAGGCCAAGTATATAAAGACTTTTGGCAATCCCGTCCGGATGATTTTCGATTGTTTATAACCAATGCAGATTATTTTCCATTGGTTCACGCAACGGAAGGTTATCAGGCGCTTAAGTCGATGTTAGGCGAGCATTTACATCAACTAAACGGCCTACTAATCGAAAAGATTTACTTAAACATCTAATTAAGCACCTAATTCATGGTTCAATTTGGCTGCCTTGGGTCTAAATTGTGATAATTTAGACCCAAATTCGCTATAAATCGGCCATTAGCTGCTCTATCGTTCGTTCATCATCAGCCTGCATTTTATCTGCAGACATATTACCGCGCACAAACTCTATAAATTGCTGTTGCCACCAATCTGCTGAAGCTTGCTTGTCAATGAGCTCAACCTCTAAAAGCTCAACCTGCGGTATTAAATAACCGATACAAAATAAATCGGTCTCAGCACAATTTTGCTCTTTTACCCGCAAAACATTGATAGCACTTTCCGACCAATCTTGAGCGGTTAGATTGGACATACAGCCCCCGTGCCTTTAAGCCCACAATAGCCTTCTGGGTTTTTATACAAATATTGCTGATGCTCTTCTTCAGCAAAATAGAATGGCTGTTTAACCTTAATTTCAGTCGTAATGTTGCCCAGCCCTTTGGCATTCAACTGCTCTTGATAACTCTGTTTTGACGCCTCAATTTCTGCGAGCATGGCTGATTCTGCGTAAATAGCAGATCGGTATTGAGTCCCTCTATCATTGCCTTGACGCATACCCTGCGTTGGGTCGTGCGCCTCCCAATAAGCCTTTAGCAAAGCCTTTAAAGGCAATTGGCTTGGTATGAAAGCAACTTGAACAATTTCTGTGTGGCCTGTTTTGCCAGTACACACATCTTTATAAGTCGGGTTTTGGGTGTATCCGCCGGCATAACCAACAGCAGTATTTACCACACCGTCTAACTGCCAAAAGAGCCTCTCTACACCCCAAAAACAACCAGCGGCCAACCAGATAACCTCTGCGCCTTCTGGCACATCCCTCATATCTCTTTGAAAAACTTGGTGCTGAAAATTCAATTGCATTGGTTCTGAGCGATCGGGCAGTGCTTCGGACAGTTGTAACTCAATAGACGACTCTGACATAGATTTCCCCTTTTCATTTGCACCCTTTATAAGACCACTCTATAGTAATTTCAATGACGTTGACTTATGGAAACTGAAATGACTGAAGAAAAACGCCGATTCCAACGCATACCGTTTGATTCAAATATTGTCATCACCCTACCGGATCAGGCTCAAATTTCTGGCGAACTTCACGATATCAGCTTAAAAGGTGCATTAGTCTGCCTACCAGAAAGCACTTCTCTGCCCGCGTTAAAAACACAATGCGCAGCAACCGTGTCTCCAAGTGATGATTCTTGGGAAATAGCTTTTGATGGCGAAATTGCTTATGTAAACGAAAGTGCACACACCTTCGGCCTGTCTATCATAAAACTTGAGCTCGATTCTGCCTCATTATTACGCAGACTGATTGAAGTAAATTTAGGGGACGAGGCCGCCCTACAAAGGGAATTAGACCACCTCATCAACCAATAGAAAAACGCACCACATTAGGTAAATCCAAAAGTTTACGCCCCTTTTTAAGCCGTTATCATCATTTAAAACGCTAAGCTTTGCTTTATTTTATTTTTGTCAATACACTAAAAGTCTAAAACAATGATGCAAAAAAAGAAAAAGTACGTTGAAGTTTTAGGCGAGATATGCCAAGTTTCACCACCTATTAGCGAAATAACTACAACCGCTACGAGCTTTTAAGCTTTGGGTTGTCCTGTTGGGCAATTTTTAAGCAGAATGCGTTGATTTATTGTTCGCTGGCGTAAACAGAAACACTTTGGTATATATTTTGAATGGATAGTCACGTTCGGGATATCAGGGTAGACTGATTGCGAAGCGCAATTGCGCAAGCTTGAATGTAATGCAAAAGCTTCCAAAAGAAGTTATAAAAAAAACATAATAAGAGGATCACTCATGAAACCATTTACAAAAACGCTGGCTGCTGCGCTAGTTTCTTCTGCCGTATTCATGGTCGGCTGTTCATCTGATGAAGAAGCGGCAACTACTTCAAATGCGGCACCAGAAGTTAAATCGGGTCCAACCCACCCTGTAACTGGCGAAACTTTAGCTGCAGATCAAACATTCACATACTGGGCACTTGATGAGCACAGCTCATTTGACCCACAAATCGTAGAAGACGTATCTGGTGCTGAGCACGTACGTAACCTATTCGAAGGCCTATTAAACCAAGACGCAGATGGCAACCTTGTACCTGGTGTTGCTGAGCGTTTCGAAGCTTCTGAAGATAAAATGACTTACACGTTCTACTTGCGTAAAGATGCTAAGTGGAGCAACGGCGACCCTGTAACTGCGAAAGATTTCGTATACGGCTGGAAGCGCGCAGTAAACCCTGAAACGGCTTCTCCTTATGCTTGGTACATGGAAATCATGTCTATCAAAAATGGCGCAGAAATTGTTGCTGGCAAAGCTGATGTAGACTCTTTAGGCGTGAAAGCTGTAGATGACTACACACTACAAGTTGAACTAACCGACTCTCTTCCTTACTTCCCAATGATGGTTGTTCACACAACAACTTTCCCAACTCACCAAGCGACCATTGAGAAGCACGGTGCAGATTGGACTAAGCCAGAGAACATGGTTTCTAACGGCGCATACGTTCTTTCTGAGCACGTTGTAAACGAACGAGCTGTATTGGTACGTAACGATAAGTACTGGAACAACGAAGCAACTATCCTTGAGAAAATTGTTGCTGTAGTTATTCCAGATGAAAACCAAGGTTTAATTCGTTGGAAAGCGGGTGAGCTAGACAAAGGTCCTGTACCTGCTGGTCAGTTCAAAGCGCTTAAAGCTGAGTTCGGTGACGAAGCAATTTCTTTCCCTCGTCTATGTAACTACTACTACACATTCAACCTAAGCGACTCTGGTCCAGAAGCGTTTAAAGACGTACGCGTTCGTAAAGCATTAGCTTACTCAATTGACCGTACAGTAATCACTGACCAAATTTTACAAGCTGGTCAGATCGATGCTTACACTTTCACTCCTGGTTCAACTGCTGGCTTTAACGTGCCTTCAGTACCATTTGCTGAAATGACTCAAGCTGAGCGTGATGCGAAAGCGAAAGAACTACTAGCTGAAGCTGGTTACGGCGAAAACAACCCACTAACTTTCGAAATGTTGTACAACACTTCTGAAGGTCACAAGCAAATTGCTACGGCAATTGCTCAAATGTGGAAGTCTAAGCTAGGCGTACAAGCTGAGCTAAACAACATGGAATGGAAAACATTCCTAACAGAACGTGGCAACCAAAACTTTGCTCTAGCACGTGGTGCTTGGTGTGGTGACTACAACGAAGCGTCTACTTTCTTAGACTTAGTACGTTCTGGCTCTGGCTACAACGATGGTAAGTACAACAACCCAGAAGTAGATCGCTTAATGGACGAAGCTAAAACAATGGCTGATCCAAGCGCGAACTACACGGCTGTTGAGCAAATCTTAGCTGAAGAAATGCCTGTAATCCCAGTTTACCACTACTCTGGCGTATTCATGCTTGAGTCTGATGTTAAAGGCTGGCCTGTACAGAACGTTGAGCAAAACTGGTACGCACGTAACTTGTATAAAGTTGCAGAGTAATAGTTTAATCGCTTAACAATTCAACACCGCCGGCTTTGCTGGCGGTGTTTTTGTTTGAACGCAAGAAAGTTTGTTGTTCGCTATATAAACCAATAACTATAAATAGCCGCCTTTTCTATTTGTAAAGGTATGATTACAGTTCACCCTAAGCATTTGATTTTGTTGGCTTTATTAATGTGTAGTAAAAGTCGCTAATCACAAGTGAACAGGATAAAATCCGCCCTTTCGTGTAGATAAAAACAGGACACCTCTATGTTCAGTTTCATAGCAAAGCGTTTGCTAACCGCAATTCCAACGCTACTCATTTTAATTATCGTTTCATTTTTGTTAATGCACAGCGCCCCAGGGGGTCCATTCACCTCTGAACGTGCTCTTCCGCCTCAGGTAGAAGCCAATATCAACGCCAAATATGGCCTCGATAAGCCGCTGTATTATCAGATATTTGATTACGTACGCGACATTGTCGTGGATTTCGACTTTGGTCCTTCATTTCGATATAAAGATCGATCTGTTAACGACCTAATTTCTGATGGTTTTCCAGTGACCTTGACCTATGGCTCTATTTCAGCCCTAGTCGCGGTGTTGTTTGGGGTTACGCTCGGGGTTATCGCCGCACTTAACCACAATAATTGGAAAGATTACGCCGCGTTAAGCTTTACCTTCACGGCACAAGTTTTACCCAACTTTGTCATGGCACCCTTGCTTGTATTACTGTTCACGCTGTATTTAGGATGGCTACCCGGCGGTGGTTGGGAAGGTGGTAAACCTCAGTTCATCATCATGCCTGTTATCGCACTGTCTACCAGCTACATGGCAACCATTGCGCGAATTACCCGCTCATCTATGCTCGAAGTTTTAAATTCAAACTTTATTCGTACGGCTAAAGCAAAGGGCGTTCCTTATAGCCGAATCATTATGAAGCATGCGCTTAAGCCAGCTTTATTGCCTGTTTTATCTTACATGGGTCCCGCATTTGTCGGCATGATTACCGGTTCTGTCATTATTGATATGTACTTCAGTACAGGTGGTATTGGCGTGTTATTCGTGAATGGCGCCCTTAACCGTGATTACTCAACCATCATGGGTATTACTATTTTAATTGGTACATTAACTGTCTTGCTAAACATCCTGGTAGATATCCTCTACGCGTGGATTGATCCTAAAATTCGTTACTAAGACAGTGAGGCTTAAAAAATGATTGTAAATTCTAAAAAAGTAGAAGAACTCGCTGAAAATATGCTCAATGCTGAAGAGATTGAAGGTCGATCTCTTTGGGCTGATGCCGCGAGACGCTTTTCACACAATAAAGCTGCGGTTGGCGGCGTTATCGCGCTTGCGCTTATCCTATTGTTTACCCTTATTGGTCCGAGCTTCGCTCAGTGGACTAATGAAGAAATTGACTGGGCCGTATTAGGCCAAGTAAAGCAATTAGGTGCACCTTCGTTCGAGACTGGACACTACTTTGGTACAGATGACCTTGGTCGCGATCTTTACTCCCGTGTAATTCAGGGTACTAGTATTTCCTTAAAAGTAGGGATTATTGGTTCTTTGGTAGCCGTCATTGTTGGAACTCTATACGGTGCAACAGCAGGCTATGTAGGTGGACGAGTTGACAACGCTATGATGCGTCTAGTCGACATATTAATGTCTATACCATACATGTTTGTTTTGATTTTGCTGTTAGTCGTATTTGGACGCTCCATCAATATGCTTTTTATCGGTATTGGTCTCATTTCCTGGTTGGACATGTCTCGAATTGTCCGAGGGCAAACACTGACTATCAAGAACAAAGAATACATCGAAGCAGCTATCGCAGCGGGCGTTTCAAACTTCACGATCATCATGCGACACATTGTTCCAAACTTAATTGGGATTGTAATCGTATATGCATCGCTACTGGTTCCGGGCTTAATTTTAACCGAATCTTTTATTTCATTCCTAGGCTTAGGCGTACAAGAACCAAGCACGTCTTGGGGTGCACTCATTAGTGCAGGTGCAGGAACCATGCAGTACGGCACTTTGTGGCAAATTGGTTTCCCCTTGTTCTTCTTTGTTGTAACGCTATTCAGCATGTTTTTCATTGGTGACGGTTTACGCGACGCGTTAGACCCTAAAGACCGGTAACTAGGAGCGAATTATGAGCTTATTAGAAGTTAAAGACCTCGGCGTTCAGTTCCAAACAGGCGATGGTATCGTCAGTGCGGTCAACGGCGTCAACTTTACCTTAGAAAAAGGTAAAACCCTCGGTATTGTGGGTGAATCAGGTTCAGGAAAAAGCCAAACCGTATTCTCGATCATGGGCTTATTGGCTCAAAACGGCTGGGCAACGGGCAGCGTTAAGTTTGATGGTGTTGAAATATTAAACTTGCCTGAGCAGGGCCTGAATAAAATCCGCGCCGAAAAAATCGCGATGATTTTCCAAGACCCAATGACATCACTCAACCCTTACATCAAAGTCAGTGAACAGCTGATGGAAGTATTGATCTTGCATAAAGGCATGAACCGTGAGGAAGCTTTAGCTGAATCAATTCGCATGCTGGATGCGGTAAGAATTCCAGAGGCGGCATCACGTATTCATCTTTATCCGCATGAATTCTCTGGTGGTATGCGTCAGCGCGTAATGATTGCGATGGCATTGTTATGCCGTCCAGAGCTGTTGATTGCCGATGAACCTACTACGGCACTAGATGTAACTGTACAAGCGCAAATTATGGATCTGTTGGCTGATCTCCAGAAAGATTTCGGCACCTCAATCATATTGATTACGCATGATTTAGGCGTTGTTGCAGGCAGCTGTGAAGACACCCTAGTTATGTACGGCGGTAAGGTTATGGAGTATGCAAACACGACAGACCTGTTTAAAACGCCATCTCATCCTTATACCAAAGGATTGCTATCGGCTATTCCGCGCTTAGACCATGTAGGGTCAGAATTGCACACGATTCCAGGCAACCCACCGAATATGATGAACATGCCTGTGGGCTGTCCATTTTCTCCACGCTGCGAACATGCGACTGATCAGTGTCACAAAGAACCAGCTGCACTTGTAAACTACGATGGCAAACGCCTACGTGCTTGCCATAAGCCAGTGGAGGAAATCTAATGACCGCTCAAAAAGAAAAATTATTATCCGTAGACGATCTTAAAGTTTACTTCAATATTTTCCCGCCCAATGCGATGCCATGGACCAAACCTGGCATTTTAAAAGCTGTGGATGGTGTCAGCTTTGATTTATACGCAGGCGAAACCCTTGGGATTGTTGGCGAATCGGGCTGTGGTAAAAGCACACTCGCGCGTGCCGTGATTAAAATGGTACCCGCTGAAGCCGGCAAAGTGATGTGGCTCGGTAAAGACCTACTCACTGCCAGCAAACGAGAAATGAAAGAATCGCGCCGCGATTTACAAATGATATTCCAAGACCCATTGGCCTCGTTAAACCCACGAATGACCATTGGCGACATTATTTCTGAGCCGCTTAAAACGCATCACCCAGAAATGAAAGCCGATGAGCGCAAAGAAAAAGTGAAAGAAATGTTGATCAAAGTTGGTTTACTGCCCAACCAGATTAACCGCTACCCTCACGAATTCTCTGGCGGTCAATGCCAACGTATCGGGATAGCACGTGCTTTGATTTTAAAGCCTAAACTGATTATCTGCGATGAGCCGGTATCGGCATTGGATGTATCAATTCAGGCGCAAATCGTAAACTTGTTGATGGAACTGCAACAAGAGATGGGCTTATCGCTTATCTTCATTGCGCACGACCTCAGCATTGTTCAGCACATCAGTACGCGAGTGATGGTTTTATATCTGGGTAATATCTGTGAAATTACCACCAGCGATCAGCTGTATAAAACACCACGTCACCCGTATACGCAGGCATTAATCTCTGCAGTGCCCGTGCCCGATCCAGAAATTGAACGCAATAAAGAAGTCATCATTTTAGAAGGCGACTTGCCCTCTCCAATGAACCCACCTTCAGGCTGCGTATTCCGTACACGTTGCCCGAAGGCGCAAGACTTATGTGCTCAGAAGAAACCAGAACTGATCGATGTAGCCGACCTACATGAAGTGGCCTGCCACTTTCACGATTAAGTTTTAAAAAAGGCGCTTCGGCGCCTTTTTTTATGGCTGCGAGTTTAGGAATGGGAAACTAAAAAACGTACCCTTTTTTAATTTTCTTGTACAATAGGTAAAAATTTTAATGAGCTGCAGTTTATGCCTTGGTTACAAATCAAAATTCCTACTCTTCCGAAATATACCGAAGTGCTTGAAGACGCCATGTTGCTGGCCGGTTGTAAGGCGGTAACACTTATAGATACTGAAGACCAGCCTGTTTTCGAACCGATACGAGGAACGACGCCCTTGTGGGAACACACCACATTGCAAGGGCTTTTTGATGAAGATACCGATGCAGAACAGCTAGTCGACACTTTAAATCAGCTGATCGCTGCTGAAAAAATGCACGTTGGCACGGTTTCAGCTGAAATCCTAGAAGATAAAGATTGGGAACGCGAATGGATGGATAACTTTCAACCCATCGCTTGTGGAGACCGGTTATGGATTGTTCCGTCGTGGCGAGAGGCACCCGATCAAAACGCCGTAAACTTAAAGCTTGATCCCGGTTTAGCTTTTG
This sequence comes from Reinekea marina, assembly GCF_030409715.1. NCBI lineage: Bacteria > Pseudomonadati > Pseudomonadota > Gammaproteobacteria > Oceanospirillales > Saccharospirillaceae > Reinekea > Reinekea marina. Next base: position 1,207,504 of record NZ_JAUFQI010000001.1, on the reverse strand, counting down.
GTACAGGCACCCACCCGACCACATTCTTATGCTTAAAGTGGCTGAATGATCACGTCAAAGGCGGTGAAAAAGTATTAGACTACGGTTGCGGCTCCGGAATTTTAGGTCTGTCAGCCCTGCTATTGGGCGCAGAACAAATGGATGGCATCGACATTGATCCACAGGCGATAACGGCCACTGAGAATAATGCCAACACCAATAACTTAAGCCCATCCTTGTTCCGCGTTACCACAGACGTTGAAACCTTAGCTGAATCATATGATGTTGTTGTGGCTAATATATTAGCCGGTCCGCTTTGCGACATGGCCGAGGCTATTTGTCAGCGCCTTAACGCCGATGCACCTTTGGTTTTGTCAGGTATTTTATCGCATCAAGCCAGTTCAGTAGTAGATGCCTATGAACGCTGGATCAGCTTTGACCCTGTTGAAGAATTAGATGGCTGGGTACGCCTGAGTGGGCGAAAACGCCAGCCTAAAGGTTTTAAGTAAACTCACAATGGGTTAATCTTAGAGCTTTCTTAAAGTTCATGCGCTAAGCTTCGGATTTTAATAGGATAATGTTCGTCACGGACGCGAAGGATACGAGTTAAAATGGCAGAATCATTCATCACACAATGCCCACATTGTGGCACCTCTTTTCGAGTGAGGACTGAGCAATTAGCGGTAGCTAATGGGTCTGTGCGGTGTGGTGCCTGCTTACAAGTATTCAGTGCTCGCAACCATTTGGTCACAACCTCTATTCCGGCGCAAACTCCTGGTAAAGCTGCGCCTGTTGCAAAACGGGCACAGCCAAAAACCCCTGCAAAATCTGCGACTAAGCCCGCTGCAAAACCAAAACCCGTCGCGAAACCGAAGCCTACGCCTCCACCACGACCTTCCCCTGCAGAAGAATCGAGTCAATTTTTAGCGGATGACGATGATGATGCCGAGTTTTTATTTGGCGCAGAAGAGGAAGAAGAGTTTTTATTCAGTGATGGTGAAGACGATGACGAGTTGTTCGATGAAGATGAACAAAACGACAGCTTAGGCGAATTGTCAGACAGTTTTCTAAATTTAAATGCTTCTAGCCAGCCAAATGCTCGTTCTGATCATTTTAAATCTGAGACTCAATCGTTAGAAACCGATTTGTTCAAAGACGATGAAGACGAGAATGATGAAAGCTGGGCCGAGTCTATGCTCGAAGAAATTGAGAAAGAAGACGTTTCTCTGAGCAAGCCTGCTGTCTTTGAATCAAGAAATGTTGGAACGCCACAAAACCATACAGATACCCATAATGCGGCGATGCGACGTTCGCCATTATTTGTCGATCTCGAAGAGAACCAAACGGCTGCACAACCTAAAAGCGCTTCTCAAGTAGTTAATCAAGCCAGCCAAGAGCTCGATTTGGATTTTCACTATGAGGAGCGGTTAAGCCGATTACGCCCTTTAGGGTGGTTGCTTGTCATATTGTTACTGGCGTTGTTAATGGCACAGCTAGCCTGGATGCAGCGGGATACCTACGCTCGCATGGATCAATGGCGTGGATTATATTCTGCAGCCTGTGACATCATAGGATGTCAGCTACCAGAACAGGTTGATGTGACTCAAATTCGCACGTCAGTCATTGTCAGAGACCATAAAAACACCGCCTTGAAAGACATAAAGATGGTCGACATAGTGCTAACCAACCGAGCACCGTTTAAACAACCCTTCCCAGAGCTCATTTTGCAATATTCCGACGTGAATGGAAAAATTGTGGCCGATCAAAACTTCCTACCTGCAGACTACTTAAAAGGTGAAATGACCGGCGTAGTCAACATGCCTCTCAATACTCGAGTGTATGTCTCTATTCCAATAAAAGCACCCGCACCTAATGCCATTAATTACCAATTGATACTAAACCCAATCAATCAATAATTTTTTTGGCAAAACGAAGCTAACTCTTTGAATTTTAAATATTTATTGTAAAACGCTGTTCACTCATGAAATCTTGAACTGTAGATAAATAATTTAAAAAAAAAGACGACTTTCTGGTCAACGAGCTTTCAATCGAGGCCAAGAATCGCTATTATTTCGCGCCCTTGAGTTGAGCAAATTTTAATCGATCATACGTGTTTAGCATTGGCCCATATCGAATCAGTCAGCCCACCGTATTAGCGCCTATGGCTGGCGTGACGGATCAGCCGTTTCGAAAGTTATGCAAAGCTCAAGGTGCTGGATTGGTGGTATCAGAAATGGTCACCAGCGACACTCGATTATGGACCACTAACAAGTCCCGTTGGCGCCTCAATCACAGTGGAGAGGCCGAACCGATCAGTATTCAGATTGCTGGCGGTGAAGCGAATATGTTAGCCCATGCGGCAGAGCAAAACGTTAAAATTGGTGCTCAAATCATCGACATCAATATGGGGTGCCCCGCAAAGAAAGTGTGCAACAGAGCCGCAGGCTCAGCGTTGATGAAAGACGAGGCGCTCGTTAGAGAAATTCTCAATGCCGTCGTCGCTGCGGTGAATGTTCCCGTGACGTTAAAGATTCGTACAGGCTGGTGTGGACAAAGTAAAAATGCCCTCACCATTGCAAAAATGGCCGAAGATATCGGCATAAAGATGCTGGCCATTCACGGCCGCACAAGAGATCAGGGTTACAAGGGCGATGCAGAGTATCAAACCATTGCCGATGTAAAATCAGCGTTATCAATTCCTGTTTTAGCGAATGGTGATATTGATTCACCGCAGAAAGCAAAACAAGTGATGGAGTACACCCAAGTCGATGGTGTCATGATTGGTCGGGCCGCCCAAGGTAACCCTTGGATATTCGATCAAATAAACCGTTACTTAGCGTCTGGTGAAATAAAGCCAGACCCAACACCAAATGAAGTTCATGCACTGCTCAGTGGTCACCTCAACGCATTGCATGAGTTTTACGGCGAGTACATGGGCGTACGTATTGCCCGAAAGCACCTTGGTTGGTACCTAAAAGCTCAACAAACCGACCGAAGTGTATTGAAACACCTAAATCAGCTAGAGTCGGCTTCAGAGCAACTGCTGGCTATAGACACAATTTTTGAACATCTAGAATCATCTAAGGATACTGCTGCATGACTATTGAAATTGTTGCGCCAACAACAGACACACATGAATCACTTCAGCTACACGCTGCCAGTGAAAACCCACAGACGTTGCGAGACAGCGTTGAAATCGCGATGCGCAATTATTTCGCACACTTAGACGGTCAAGACGTTTCTAACGTCCACCAAATGGTATTAACAGAAGTTGAAGCGCCTATGTTGGAAGCTGTAATGCGTTATTGCCGCGACAACCAAACTAAAGCCTCTCAAGTACTCGGTTTAAACCGAGGGACGCTTCGGAAAAAGCTGAAGCAATACGGCTTACTATAATATGCACAAAGGCGACTTCGGTCGCCTTTGTTGTTTCTGGCACCTTAGATAATTGACCGACTACTCAAATATTAATTCCTCGAGGATAAAATGACACAACCTGTGAATGTAGTGACCCCAAAACGAGCACTGATCAGTGTTTCGGATAAAGCTGGTATCGTTGATTTTGCAAAAGCCTTGCACGACCGTGGTGTAAGCCTTATTTCTACCGGTGGAACTTTTAAACTATTGCAACAGCACGATATTCCTGTCACCGAAGCTTCCGAAGTAACAGGCTTTCCCGAAATGATGGATGGTCGTGTTAAAACACTTCACCCATTGATTCACGGCGGAATTTTAGGTCGACGCGGCCAAGACGAGTCAGTCATGGCAGAACACAACATAAAGCCGATTGATATGGTGGTTGTAAATCTATACCCCTTTGCCGAAACCATTGCAAAAGATGATTGTATCTTGGCGGATGCAATTGAAAACATCGATATTGGTGGCCCCACAATGGTTCGTTCTGCAGCAAAGAACCACAAAGATGTCGCGATTGTTGTAAACAGCTCCTCCTATGAGGAAATTCTTAGCGAATGGGATACAAATGGCGGTTTGTCTCATGCGACTCGTTTTAATTTAGCGCGCTTAGCCTTTGAGCACACCGCTAAATACGATGGCATGATCGCAAATTACTTCGGCTCAGTGCCCGCAGACACGGCTCCTTCAAAACCGCCTGAAACACGCAGTTTTCCAGAAACCTTTAACAGCCAATTTCTTTTAAAAGACACAATGCGCTATGGTGAAAACCCACATCAAAAGGCCGCTTTTTACATAGAATCAGGCGAGCTTGAACCTGGTATTTCAACCATTACTACCTTGCAGGGCAAAGCGCTGAGCTTCAATAACATTGCCGATACGGACGCCGCTTTAGAGTGTGTGAAAAGTTTTGAGGAACCAGCCTGTGTTATCGTCAAACACGCTAATCCTTGTGGTGTAGCAACCGGTAAAAACTTAACCGATGCTTATCATAGGGCGTTATCCGTTGATACCACCTCGGCATTTGGAGGCATTATCGCGTTCAACCGCGAATTAGATGCCGAGGCTGCCGAAGCAATTATTGGGAAGCAGTTTGTCGAGGTTATTATCGCCCCTTCCGTCAGTAAAGCGGCCGCAGACGTAGTGGCCCAAAAACCCAATGTCCGTTTATTAGCCTGTGGACAATGGGGTCAACGCATTCCATCTTTAGACTTTAAACGTGTGAACGGCGGTCTTTTGGTTCAAGACAGAGATCTTGGCATGGTCAGCGAATCAGACTTAAAGGTTGTCACGAAAGCGCAACCATCTCCAGAACAAATTAAAGATTTAATGTTTGCATGGAAAGTCGCAAAATTTGTTAAATCGAACGCCATTGTTTATGCAAAAGATGGTCTTAGTACCGGTATCGGTGCGGGACAAATGAGCCGTGTATACAGCGCCATTATTGCCAACATCAAAGCAAAAGATGAAAATATAAACATTGCTGGGTCGGCCATGGCTTCTGAAGCATTTTTACCGTTCAGAGACAGCTTAGATCAAGCCGCAGAGATGGGTGTTTCAGCCGTTATTCAGCCCGGCGGTAGCATGAGAGATGAAGAAGTTATCGCTGCGGCAGATGAACACGGTATTGCCATGGTATTCACCGGCATGCGTCATTTCCGACATTAAAAAGGACTGAATAAATGAATGTTTTAATTTTAGGCAACGGCGGCCGTGAGCACGCTTTGGCATGGAAGTGTATTCAATCCCCAAACGTGAAGCAGGTGTTTGTCGCGCCAGGTAATACAGGGACAAGCAGCGAAGCCGGTGTTACTAATGTCGATATTGCCGCGACCGATTTCCCTGCGCTTATCGAATTTGCCAAAGCAAACACCGTGAACTTAACCATTGTAGGTCCTGAAGCGCCATTAGTTGAAGGGGTTGTCGATGCCTTTGAAGCGGCCGGCCTAGCTATATTTGGTCCATCCAAAGCCGCCTCTCAACTAGAGGGCTCTAAGGCATTTACAAAAGATTTCTTAGCACGCCACAATATACCCACTGCGTTTTATGGCGTTTTTACGGAGATTGAACCTGCGGTCGCGTATATTGAAGAAAAAGGCGCGCCCATCGTCGTTAAAGCCGATGGTTTAGCCGCAGGAAAAGGTGTCATCTTGGCGCAAACCAACCAAGAAGCAATTGAAGCTGTGAACGACATGCTTGCCGGCAATAAATTTGGTGATGCAGGGGCACGTGTCGTTATTGAACAATTTTTAACAGGCGAAGAAGCCAGTTTTATTGTGATGGTCGATGGCGAAGATGTACTGACACTGGCGACCTCCCAAGATCACAAAGCACGTGACAACGGAGATCTAGGACCTAACACAGGAGGAATGGGAGCCTATTCTCCTGCACCTGTTGTTACGTCTGAGATCCATGATCGCATATTAAACGAAGTGATCTACCCCACCGTTAAAGGAATGAACGCAGAAGGGAACCGCTATCGTGGATTTTTGTATGCAGGCATTATGGTATCTGAAGAAGGTACGCCATACGTCTTAGAATACAATTGCCGGTTTGGAGACCCTGAAACGCAGCCAATAATGATGCGTTTGCAATCAGACCTTCCAGCGCTTTGCGAGGCCGCTGTAAACGGCAAGCTATCTTCAATGAATGCTCAATGGGATAAAAGAGCCGCCGTCGGTGTCGTTATGGCGGCCGGAGGCTACCCATTTGACTACGCTAAGGGTGATATCATTCAAGGTATTGATGTGGCACAAGCGCTGGGCGTTAAAGTATTTCAAGCGGGAACGGCTACCAATGAGCAAGGTGATACAATCACCAATGGCGGTCGAGTGCTGTGCGTTACAGCGCTGGGTGACACCGTAGCGGATGCGCAAGCAAAAGCTTACCAAGGCGTTAATACCATACAATGGGACAACGTTTATTTCCGCACCGATATCGGCCACAAAGCCATTAACCGTTAGATAGGCCGCTGCTCCATTCTTGCCAGCCTCTGAATTAACTGTGCATGAATGGAGTATTTTTGACGCATCAAATCGGGTTATACTGCTCGCTTCATTCCACTGGTTTAAATGTAATGATCCGCACAGTATTTTTGTTCGTTCTGAGCCTTATATTTCTCGCGTCGGCCGCCTCATCTGAGCCACTGCAAATAGCGCGCGCTAATATTGATACCAATATTTCAGGCTATGCCGATTATTTTAATGACCCCAATGAAGCTTTTTCATTTGTTCAATTGCAACAGCCCGCCTTCGAGAATAAATTTACGCCCATTCACAATGATTTTATTCGTCGCGGCCTTCTTCACGAACCAACGTGGATCCGTGTTAACTTGGCTAATAATACGGGCAGCATTCAAAAGCTTCATCTGATTTTAAACGGCCCTCATATAGACAGAGCCGATCTATACATGAGTGATCCGCTCGATACATTTAAACGAATCTCCACAGGCTCCAGTGTTGCTTATCAAGATCGGCCGTTCCCTTTAGGTCGATATATTTTGCCCATTGAACTTCGCCCTGGTTCGCACCAACTTTTAGTACTGATCAAAAGCTCTGAGCCCGCAAATCTACAACTAATGCTAAGAAGCGAAAGCAATTCGTTGAGTCAGCTTTCGAAAGAGTTTTTATTTCATATCTCAACACTATCGTTTCTATTCATCATGTGCATTGTCGCCCTATTTAACTTGGCCAAATTTCACAGTTTGTTAACCTTTTGGACCATGTCGATGTGTGTCGGTTTTATTCTGAACATTGCCGGATGGTCAGGAATAATGTCTGCCTGGTTTCCAACATTAACCTTTGTCGACATTCGATCAGAAAATATAGGGGCTTTCTTAATTGTTGGATCCTTTGCACGACTGCTAGCCGATACAAACAATGACCGTCACGTCAGCTGGATAAAAGATGCGCTCAAATGGTTGGCTTACTTGCTGGCTTTTGTCACTATTTTCGCCTTGTTTTCTTACAGTGCATTGTCATTCCAAATGATCATTGTGCCCATAGCTATTTGCATCATCGGCACCTATTGGATTATCAATAAACCTAGCAGCCTAACAGAGCGACTGCTATTATTCACATTTATCAGTTTGATTGCGTTTTTTACAACAACCTCTCTCATTTCATTTGGTATTTTTCTATTAAGCGACACCAGCTTCTTTGTTCTACGAATCTCATCAGCGTCTGCAGTTGCCTTAACGCTATGGGCAACCTGGGTTATTTCGCACCATCGACTGGATCGCGTGGCCGTTGAAGGCATGGTGATTCCTAATATGCACTGGCCATTATTAAGAAAAATAAATCATGACATTCGCGGCCCCATTAATGGCGTATTAGGCATGACAGAGTTACTGCAAGATACAACGCTTTCAGCCCACCAGCAGGAATTTGTTAACACTGTGCAGGCGGCAGGCCATTCGCTATTACGAGAAGCCGACCAAATTCAGAATTTAATTCGTATTGGTTTAAATCGGATCCCTGATAACGAAGGTGAATTTGATTTATACGATTTAATTGAAGATACCTTGCAGCCGTTCTCTCGCGTTGCTCACAATAAAGGCATCGAACTGGTACTCGATATTCAGCCCGACATCCCATCTTATTACCGGGGTAACGCACATATCATTGGTCAGGTTTTGTCTAACGTAATTGAGAATGCTATTCAGTATACTGAGCAAGGTGAAGTTTTGATCCAAGTGAAACCATGGCAGCAAAACCGCATTCGATTTAGCATTACAGACACTGGTCCTGGAATATCAAAAGAAGCTCGCACTCAGTTATTTTCTTTTCCTGATCAAGACAACGCAAACCACTCCTCCGATGTTCACATTGGTCTACCAATCAGTAAATATCTAATGGGTATTTTGGGCGGCCAGCTTACCTTGAGCAGTGAACTACGAATGGGCACCACCGTTTGGTTGGATATTCCATTGGTAGATGTTCCAACGCCACGCTCTACGATGCAAACCCCCAACTTACCGCTAAAAAAATTCCGCTTAATGGTCGTCGACGACAACCTAACTTGTCGTAAGGTGATTGAACATTTAGCGCAAAGTTGGCGCATGCATGTATTAAGTATGAGTAATGGTCAATCGGCTTTGGCGAACCTTCACAATGAATTCCATAAAGGTGAACCCGTCGACGTGTTGATCGTAGATCACAACATGCCCTCTATGTCGGGCGTAGAACTCGTGCAACGTATTCGCCAAGACGCGAGTTTAAATCGAAATATTGTTGTAATAATGATGACCGGTGCCGACGAAGTGTCTAGCCAGGTCAATGAAAATGAACTAGGCATAAAATATGTTTTGTCAAAGCCGGTTTCAGCTCGTGCATTACGAGACACATTGAACCAGGCTCATGCCGATATCATCAAAAATCAAGAGGAAAGACATGTTAAGAAACCGCACTTTTTCTGATCGCATTACGGAGCATTTAGATAACGCTCTAAAAACGCTCACCCCTGGTGCGGTGAAAGCAAAGGCACCAAGACCTGGGCAAAAAGAAACCAGTGATCTCTCGGATGACATGAGCCGTCATGTTGCGGGCTTAATGCGAATAAACCACACGGGAGAGGTCTGTGCTCAAGCGCTGTATCAAGGCCAATCACTAACGGCTAAACTGCCTGATATTCGTGAAAAAATGGAACAGGCTGCCGAAGAAGAGCTCGATCACCTTGCTTGGTGTGAAGCGCGCTTAAATGAACTGAACGCTCACACCAGTTACTTAAACCCCGTATTTTATGGGTTGTCTTATGGAATTGGGGCTGCGGCTGGGCTAGCGGGAGACAAATGGTCGCTGGGCTTTGTCGCTGCAACTGAAGAACAAGTGAGCAAACATTTGGCCGACCACTTACATGAAATACAAGAGCAAGACCCGCGCTCAACATTGATCATTGAACAAATGCTCGAAGATGAAACCCGTCATGCAAACTCAGCGCTAGAAGCTGGCGGAGTAAACTTCCCGAAAACAGTAAAGCTGTTTATGACGGGCGTGTCTCAGGTGATGACTAAAACCACTTACCGAATTTAGCGCGTATCTGGTGTTACCCGTAAAATTTCTTCTGCTGTCGTTAAACCGGCAGCAATTTTACGCGCTCCAGAAAGTCTCAAACTCAACATACCTTCTTTAATGGCATGCTTTCTGAGTGTTTGAGGATCACAGCCGTCGTAAATTAAATCAGCTAAGGCTTCACTCATTTCAAAGCTTTCATAAACACCCGATCGCCCTAAAAAACCAGTATTGCGACATTCTAAGCAACCGACAGGTTTAAAAACCTTTGCCGGTTTCTTTGCACTCCAGGGTTTGACCAATTGCTGCCAAGTTTTATCTTCAAGGGTATCTTCAGCCTTACAATGTGGGCACAGTGTGCGCACCAAGCGTTGAGCCATGACCCCTAATAAAGTCGATTTAATCAGATAACCAGGAACACCTAAATCAAGTAGCCGTGTCACGGCTGAAGGTGCGTCATTAGTATGAACCGTCGATAATACTAAATGGCCCGTCAGTGCGGCCTGTATCGCCATTTGCGCGGTTTCTAAATCGCGTATTTCACCAATCATAATAATGTCGGGGTCTTGTCGCATTAGCGCCTTTATGCCCGATGAAAAACTTAAATCAATATTGCCCTGAATTTGCATTTGATTAAACGCAGGTTCTACCATTTCAATTGGGTCTTCGATGGTGCAGACATTCACTTCTGTCGTGGCTAAGTTTTTTAGAGTGGAATAAAGCGTAGTTGTTTTACCTGAGCCGGTTGGGCCAGTGACTAAAATGATGCCATTTGGCTGCGACGTCATGTTTTGCCAATGCTGTAAATCTTCATCGAGTAAACCTAGCTGATCAAAAGTTTTTAATAAAACTTCTGGATCAAAAATTCTCATTACCAACTTTTCACCAAAAGCGGTTGGTAAGGTAGATAATCGTAATTCGATCTCTTGACCATCAGGTGTTTTAGTTTTTACGCGTCCATCTAATGGCTTTCGCTTTTCAGCAATATTCATACGACCCAGTATTTTTAAACGACTCACGACCGCTTGACCCACCTGAATGGGTAGCTGGTAAACCGTGTGCAAAATACCATCGATGCGAAAACGTATGTGTGAATAATCTCGACGAGGCTCTATATGTATATCTGAAGCGCGCTGATCAAATGCATATTGGAATAACCAATCAACAATATTAATAATATGCTCATCGTTGGCATCGGGCGACTTTAAGTTGCCCAGCTCAACCAATTGCTCAAAATTACCAATGCCTTGAGATCGGTTTTTACCTTTGGCACCACTGACCGAGCGATTAAGCGCATAGAACTCTAGACCGTAACGTTCAATGTCTTTCGGTACGGCTAAGACTTTTTCAATTTTACGACGCGTAACTTGCTCAATGGTATCTTCCCAGCCGGTGATCATTGGCTCGCAAGTTGCGATCTGTACGGTTGTATCGGTTTGTTTCAATGGCAGCAAGTGGTAGCGCTTTGCATATTCGAAACTCATGATAGAGGCAATAGACTCAACATCGACCTTGAGCGGATCAATATGTACGTAAGGCATTGAAAGGGAATCACCCAACCACTCATAGATGGCCGCTGCAGTCAGAGACTTTCCAGGGCTATTGGCATCGTCTAGCTGCATGTTTTCGAGAATATTGACACTGTAAGGGTCGGATTGGCGCGACTTAGTTCGCGCTTGCTCATGCGTTTTTTCAGTGATTCTACCCGCCTCTAATAGCTGGTCGAGTAACTCATCTACACGTAAGCTTCCAGACAATAACTTCAAGCATGAACCTCTAACTGATCTGCATTTTTAAATAAACGGCCCGCTAATTGTTTTATATCCCGCAATAAAACAGGCTTGCTGCGCGCCCAGCTGTGCACGCTGGCTTGTTCTTCTAGTGGCAAGCCATTAATCCAGTCTTTTAATCTCGCCATCACTTCCATGGCCGACAATCGCGACAAGTTATCTTCTAAGGCCTCTAAAGGTGCTCGTAACTCGCCAAGTTCCTTTCCATAAAAGTGGTCAAAGTAACGGCAAAGCATTAACAAGCGGTGTACAGCAGGAGTCTGCGCCAACGCATTACTGACACTGCCTGCAAAGCCTTCCAACTGCACAGCATTCATTGCAGCCGATAAGTAGCGGTCTAACCCATCGACAATCGCCAACTCGGCTTTATCGCGCTGCTGCGGGGTTTGATCCTCTCGCCAGCGTCGGCGATGCAACCACGCCGTTAAACAAAGCATGCGATGCCCAAGTAAGGGGTTTTCTTGCAATTGAGTTAGCCCGGCCAATGCACGTTGAGCTTTACTCTGCTGAAGGCTTACGGCTAAATTCGCAGGGTCTTCTAATGCATGTTGAGACAACTCAAAACAGGCTGGCCACCAAGATAAAATAGGCTTTAGCGCTTGCTCGAGCCAATTAATTTGGGCTTTTACGTAAAATCGCTGTGATTCAGGAATCAGATCTTGGAACCAGTCGATTTGAGCGTCTAAATTGCCTAAGGTTAATAGAACTTGATTCAACAGCTTCCATTCACCTGTACTCCAATAGCCCTGCCAAAAACGCTGAATTTTTTCTAATTCATAACCAAATAGTGCACAAAAGGCACTTTCCATACTTTGCTGAGGTACGATATTAGGCAGATCAACCGATACGCCCGTGTTTTGCTGAAATAATCGATAACCTCGCTCAGCTTTTGAGATATCTGAAGGCATCACAGCAACCGACTCGCTGATGCTTAGGGACAGCTTAAGTAAATCATCAATGTTTCCACTTTTTAGCTCTAACTCAAGCTCACTGATTGGGTCGGTTTCTTCGCCGACCGCGATAACGCCTTGATCGAGCACAATTTCAACGGTAGATTCACCAAAATTTACCAACCAACGAGTGCGGTTAAAGTCGGTTTTGAACAATGCGACTAAATCGGTTTGAGATATGCCTTGTGGTAATGCATCACTCGGAAACTGAGACAGCTCTAATTCAGCGTTAGAAACCGGAAATTCCCATTCTTCACGTAAATGCAATCCGCCGACATTTTGGCCGCGTGATTTTAAGGTTTGAACATAGCCATTTGGCAACTTTCGCAGGCGAAGCGCCGAACCTTGGGCTGTTAAGGTAAGCGCCGGTGTATCGTAATAGGTGTTTTCTAGGGTAGATACATCGCACTCTACCCCATTTAAAATTGGAATCGCTTTGAATTTATCGACCGCCTCGGACGTGATCGATAGTTTTAACTCAATCTCTTGTGTCATGCGTACAGCTCTTATAGTGACGTTTCTTATTATTGTCTTGGCGGTAAGCTATGATGTCGAACTACCGCCGGACTATAGGTGTGTCTCGTTATGCAACAGTTTACGCGGAAATTCCATTTAAAAAAGCCATAGAACGCACAGAAATGCGTAATTCTTCTCAGATTACGCTAAATTCAGTTGTTATGGCAATTCAACAATTGTATGGCTGTGCGTTATTTCAACACCACCGCGCTCAAGCATTAAAGAAGCGCTGCAATACTTCTCTGCAGAAAGCTTCACGGCACGTTCAACCTGGGATTCTTTAAGATTACGACCAGACACCGTGAAATGGATGTGAATCTTAGTAAAAACAGACGGAACCGTATCAGCACGTTCAGCTTCAAGCTCAGTTTTACAGTCGACTATATCTTGACGGCTCTTCTTCAAAATATTCACCACATCATAAGAAGTACAGCCACCGAGACCGCACAGAATCATCTCCATCGGGCTAGGCCCTTTGGCATCATCGCTGTCTTTCGCGGCCCCATCTAAAAAGCCTTCAAAGCCACTATTGGTGGTATAAGCGTAGGCTTTATTACCCGCCCATTTTAATTCTGCTTTCATCGTATCTCCTTAAAAGCGAAAAGCTAAGTTCAAGACTACCGGTCACTCAGGTTGCCAGCAATGTCTTTCATTTTATCTGTATTTACATAGGCAATTATGTTAAATCTAACTACACTGATATTTACAACCGAAATTAACTGGAAGCTAACTATCTTCTCGTAAAAACGGGAAGTGCGTCAAACAACGAGAGATTGGGCATAGTCACACTGTTCATTATGCCTCATAATGATTTAAAATCACCGTTTTAGCACAAATCAGTCTTAAACACATGAGTTTGACAGCTTGCTAATAAAAGAATTGGAATTCATTACGAATGGTCACTAATACTCTTGAACATAAACATTTAGATTATTTCTTATCGCAATGTCATCGTCGCCGTTACCCATCTAAGACGACATTGATCTACGCAGGCGATAAAAGTGACTCTCTGTATTACATCATAAAAGGCACCGTCTCTGTCATCATTGAAGAAGACGATGGTCGCGAGATGATCATGGCTTACTTAAACGCCGGTGATTTTTTTGGTGAAATGGGCTTATTCGACTCAATGAACTCTCGCTCGGCATGGGTAAAAACCAAAACCGAATGCGAAGTAGCCGAAATTTCTTACTCAAAATTCCGCGAAATTACTCACAACGACGGCCGCATGCTGTATTTCATCGGCGAGCAAATGGCTACCCGGTTACGTAACACTACCCGTAAAGTCGGCGATTTAGCCTTCCTAGACGTCACAGGGCGCGTTGCTCGAACCCTACTCGATCTATGCAAACAACCCGATGCCATGACCCACCCAGACGGCATGCAGATTAAAATCACCCGCCAAGAAATTGGCCGCATTGTAGGTTGTTCACGCGAAATGGTTGGCCGAGTCCTCAAAGGCTTAGAAGAACAAGGCTTAGTCTCCGTTAAAGGCAAAACCATGGTTGTTTATGGATCCCGCGAGTTTTTTACTGAAGGGGGTTAGTTTTTCAAGCTGCAAGCTGCAAGCTGCAAGCTGCAAGCTGCAAGCTGCAAGCTGCAAGACAAAATTAGATCGCCGTCACTTTTGAAATTCAATAGTGATTGGCGATTTTTTTTGGTTATTTAGATTGGTTTTTGGCTGCGGGCTGCGAGAATAGGCTGCCAGCTCGAACAAAACATTTAGGCACTTCGAGCATTCCTACTTGGGGTGGCTTGATGATTCGCTTTGGGGGTGTGTTTCACTGGAGCGGGCGTCGTAAGCCTAGATGGCGAAGTTTAGTGGTACATGGATGCGCGCGCAGCGACTTGCGGAAGTGGGCCCCGCCTCCAAAGCGAGATATAGCCACTATGTTTGGTATTGGGTATAAATTAGGGTTTAAATTGCCTTCCTATTGATTCAAGTCAAGCCTAGGAAACGAACCTTCGTTACAGTGCTTTGCATTAATGTAAACGCCTGAATGGAGATGTAAATGAACCGAGAAAATGAATGGTATGTGCCTTGGGATGAAGAGTTAATTCGTAAATACGATATCAATGCCCCTCGCTATACGTCTTACCCAACAGCGGTTCAATTTACCTCATTGCAACCCATTCAAGTGACCGATCACCTAAGTCAACAGATTAACAATCATTCGCCACTCTCACTTTATATACACATACCTTTTTGTGAGCATATTTGCTTTTACTGCGCTTGCAACAAAATTGCCACCAAAGATCGAGATAGACCCGATAAATATTTAGATATGCTCGAACAAGAAATGGCCTTACAAGCACATAATTTTGGGCATCGCCCCATCACTCAGCTGCACTTGGGTGGCGGAACGCCAACATTTTTAAGTACCGAGCAAATGACTCGAATGCTCGATCTACTTACCGTTTACTTTGAATGGAATCCCGAGGTTTACCCGGGTGAATTCTCAATAGAACTTGACCCTCGAGAAACCAGCAACGAAATGCTAACGCTATTGCGGATGCGCGGTTTCAACCGTGTCAGTTTTGGTGTGCAAGACTTTAATCATGAAACCCAAGTGGCGATTAATCGAGTTCAATCGTTTGAGCTGGTGAAAGAGAAAGTAGATAAAGCGAGAGCGCTGGGTTATGCATCGGTTAACTTTGACCTCATTTGCGGGCTACCAAAGCAAACAACCGCTAGTTTTACAGAGTCGTGGAAAAAAACACTCCAACTGAGCCCCGATCGCATCAGCCTTTATAACTATGCGCATCTGCCCGAGCGCTTTAAACCACAAAGAAGAATAGACTCTAAAACGGTGCCAATCGCCGATGAAAAATTAACAATATTGCGAGACAGCATCGAACTATTGCAAAATGAGGGTTATATTTACATTGGCATGGATCACTTTGCAAAACCAACCGACGAGCTCAGCAAAGCACTAAAAGAAGGCACATTACAACGCAATTTCCAAGGTTATTCTACCCAAGGCCAAACCGACATGCTTGCATTGGGCGTATCAGGCATTAGCCAAATAAACGGTGCATTTTTACAAAACCACCATGAAGTAGAGCCTTACGAAGCACTAATAGAGCAAAAGCAGTTAACGATAAAGCGCGGATTGTTTTTAAATAAGGACGACAAAATACGCCAGTGGAGCATTTCACAACTCGCTTGCCAAGGCACGCTTTCATTATCGGAAGCATCGGAAAAATTCAACATCAATGCCGTGGAGTATTTTGATTCTGAATGGCAACGTATGAAAGAGCTCGCTGAAGATGGTCTGGTAGAGATCAAGAGCGATGTAGTTAAAGTAAAACCACTCGGACGCTTACTTTTGCGCCCTATTTTACTCGCATTTGATGTGTACTTTAATGCACAAAATGCACAGCGGTTTTCAAAAGTATTGTAATAAACATTGCACCTAAGATAATTTTTTAAATTGATCCGAAAATTGTTTAGGTGCAGGATTCTTCTAAATAAATTACTCGCAATTTTTTTCGGCTTTTTATACAGTCTCAATGAATTCAGCCTTCCTATGAATCAGAAAAGAGACCTTGATGGATTTTGTCACCAATTTTCGACACAGCGCACCCTACATACACGCCTATCGCGGAAAAACGACGGTTTTATGGTTACGGAGCAAGGTACTGGATCACGAGCGGTTAATGTCTATTGTAGGAGACATGGCGTTACTCAGTAGCCTTGGGTTGCGCCTTGTGGTTTTATTCGATGCTCACGATAGCCATAACAACCCTATTTCGAGCGCACAAATCACCGCTGAACAGCTGTTAAATATCACGGCAGAAATTGGACAACGCCGCTACGCGATGGAAGCCATGTTTAGCCAAGGCATTACCAATTCGCCTATGCATGGGGCAAACGTCAACGTAGTCAGTGGCAATTTCATTTCAGCTCGCCCTGCAGGGGTCGTAGATGGTGTTGATCTAATGGCGCAAGGCCGAGTGAGACGCGTTAATCATTTAGCCATAAGAGAGCAGCTCGATAATCAAAATTTAGTGTTAATTCCGCCACTGGGTTACAGCATAACGGGTGATATTCTTTATTTGTCGCCTGACAATTTAGTTGTCGAGGTCGCGAAACATCTCAACGCCGATAAAGTTGTTATCGTCGGGGATAACCCGCACCCGAGCACGGATGGTCAAAAAGAGATGAGCCTAGATGCTTTAAAAGGGGCCATCAGTCAATTAAATGAAAGCAGCTCAGGCCTACTGGAGTTGAAAGTAGCTCATAACGCCAGCATGGCGGGTATTCCTCGTTGCCATATTATTGATGGCCATGAAGACGGTGCATTGTTAAGCGAGCTATTTACTCGAGACGGTGTAGGCACCCTAGTTGCACGTGATTCGTACGATACATTTAGAAAAGCACGTGCCAATGATATTTCCGGTATCGCGGCACTGCTTAAGCCCTTAGAAGATCAACAAATTTTAGTTAAACGCGACCAAGAAACGCTCGAGAATGATATAGGTCACTACCTAGTCAATGAACGAGACGGAATGATTATTGGTTGTGCGGCCGTCTTTCCATTAAATGAGCACATCGCCGAAATTGCTAGCCTTGCCGTGCACCCCGATTACCAAAAAGGGGGTCGTGGCAATGCATTATTAAATGCCGCTGAGCGCGAAGCACGCCAGCTGCAATTAAAAGAAATTTTTGTTCTCACCACACAAACCGAACATTGGTTTATTGAGCGAGGTTTTAGAGCTGCGACGGTTCAAGACTTGCCTGAAAACAAACAGCGTTTATACAACATCGAACGCAATTCAAAGGTCTATATAAAATCGCTCGTTAGTTGACTTTAAAGCCCTGCAGCCGCATCATGCAGGGCGAATTTTAAGGGGAGTAAGGGTTTGAATTTTAACGATGCTATTCGGCACCATTGGCAATCTGGAACTCAAGTTTGTGTTGGCCTTGACCCATTTTTAGACCGCTTCCCTCCCGCTTTCTCTTCTCAAACTAATGCTATTTTTGAATTCAATAAAGCCATCATAGACGCGACAGCCAAGTACGTTTGTTGTTTTAAACCTCAATTTGCGCACTATGCAGCTGAAGCAGCCGAGTCGCAGTTGAAGCAGACGATCGCCTATGCTAAATCGAACTACCCTAATATACCGGTCATTTTAGATTCCAAACGAGGCGATATTGGTTCTACAGCCTCAATGTATGCCCGAGAAGCGTTTGAGCACTATCTCGCCGACGCGGTTACGGTGAACCCCTATATGGGCAGTGACACCGTACTTCCGTTTGCGAAGTTTCAAGATAAAGGCGTGATCGTTTTGTGCCGTACTTCGAATCCATCAGCGGCAGAATTTCAGAACCAGACTATTGAAGGTGAGCCGCTTTATATCCATGTTGCTCGAAAAGCCCAGCAGTTGTGGAATGAACATGGCAACATCAGCTTGGTTGTTGGCGCAACCGCCGCCGAAGAAATGGCTAAAATTCGATCAGTTGCTCCTGATCTACCTTTCTTAGTGCCCGGCATTGGCGCGCAGGGAGGAGATTTGACGGCCACTGTTGAAAATGGCCAAACCTCGCCAGGTTCAGGCCTAATAATTAACTCTTCTCGTCAAGTTTTATACGCCTCTCAGGGTGAAGACTTTGCCCAAGCCGCTGCAAAAGAGACGAAAAAGTTGCGCGATGATATAAACGCAATTAACGATCACCACCACCCATAGGGTGAGGTCGCTTTTATTAAGCCAAGGATGGTTTAAGCAAATGAAAATCGCTTTTAAACGCTACCCAAAAGCCTACTGGCTTGGTGCATCTTTACTCATCATGCTGTTGGCTTTCTCAGTCGCAGACTGGTTTTGGCCCGTCAACCTAAAGCCACGCCACATAAGTCAGGTCGTCCTCTCAGAAGATGGGCGTCCGCTTCGTGCTTTTGCCGATGAAAACGGCGTTTGGCGTTATCCGATCTCGCTTAGCGATGTCTCTTCGCTTTATATCGAAGCCTTAATTCAGTATGAAGATCGATATTTTTACTACCACCCAGGTGTAAACCCTGCTGCGTTAATGCGCGCCTTTGGTCAATGGCTATGGCACGGTAAAATTATATCAGGCGGCTCTACATTAACCATGCAGGTTGCTCGGTTAAAATACCCTGAACCTCGGACGTTGTCGGGAAAATTAAAAGAAATTTTTCGTGCACTGCAATTGGAATGGCACTTCAGCAAAGATGACATCCTTCAATACTATTTAAACCATGCCCCCTTTGGCGGCACTGCAGAAGGGGTTCATGCAGCCTCATTAACTTATTTTGGTTATGGTCCAGAGCAATTAACCCACGCACAAGCGGCATTGTTGGCGGTATTACCACAAGCGCCTTCACGCTACCGCCCAGATCGATACCCTGAGCAAGCCACCGCCGCACGCAACAAAGTTCTGAATCGACTCGTTCGCCAAGGCGTTTGGTCTCAATCTACGGCACAAGATGCCATGATGGAAACCATTTTTGCCAGCACGATCGAGCGGTACCAAGATGCCCCCATTTTAGCGCGACGGCTTGCGAATGCTTCCTCCGAACCCATCATCAAAACCACCATCAATTTAGCATGGCAACAAACGGCACAGCAGCGTTTACAGGATTATGTCCAGCGTATCGACAATTCAGCCTCTGCAGCTGCGATGGTCATGGACAGCAAGACAGGCGCAATAAAGGTGTATGTGGGCAGCGCCGATTTTGCTAACCCAAATAGAGACGGGTATGTTGATATGGTGACCGCCATTCGCTCACCCGGTTCCACACTTAAACCCTTTATTTATGGCATGGCGATAGACCAGGGCCTTATTCACAGCCACAGTTTATTACTGGATGTCCCGCTTAGGTTTGGCGATTATCAGCCTCTTAATTTTACCGGCGGCTTTAGCGGTGCGGTTACGGTTGCCGACGCCTTACAAAAAAGTCTGAATATTCCAGCCATTCAAGTACTCGAGAGAATAGGTCCCGCGGCTCTTTATCTTCAGCTCCAAAAGGCCGGAGCCGAATTAAGGCTGCCCTCGGCAGAACCGCCAACACTTTCAATAGGATTAGGAGGGCTTGGAACAAATCTGGCTTCACTCGTTCAGCTTTACTCTGCTTTGGGAAACGACGGAATGGCAACAACGGCTCGTTTCAACACAGAAAAGGAAGATGTCGAGAGCGTTTCATTGCTCAGCCCAGGAGCCGCTTGGGTTATTCGAACCCTATTACTGACGGCCGAAAATGCACCACGCGGCCTGGCGATAAAAACGGGAACCAGCTATGGCAATCGAGATTCATGGGCTATTGGAGTCAGTGATCACTACACCATTGGAGTTTGGGTCGGCCGACCCGATGGGCAACCTATCGCAGCGCATCACGGCAGCCAAACAGCGGTGCCTTTGTTAAAACAACTGGCCAGTTTTTTACCGTCACAGTTTATCGCCCCTAAGCAGCCTGCATCTGTCGATAATGTGACTATCTGCTGGCCAAGTGGCCAGCCCTCGAATGGACCCGACTGCGATATTCAGCATTCAGCCTGGACAGTTAATAACACCACGCCGAAAACGTGGATGAGCACTAAAAATGATGACCAGCTTTTCAATGATCCTATTCAATTTGTCCGCCGCGCAAAAGACTCACAACTGAGCGTACCCTTTGGATGCGATCTAGATTTTATGGAATCTGAAATATCACTTTGGCCGCCGCAACTTCAACCGTGGCTACCCAATGCCTTTTTAACGTCCACCAAGGTACCCAACGTCGATCCTCGCTGCCCTAATGAGCTGGCCGATGTCGCACGGCTGCCGTTGCGTATCTCTGGTGTGAATGAAGGAGATGCCCTCATCCTTGAGGGCGGATCAACAAAAACAATCAACATTTTTGCGCAAGGCGGGCAAAGCCCCTATTATTGGTATGTAAATGGTCAAATCGGTGATAGCAGCTCTGATAAATTGTCACTCACCGTCTCAGGGACATACCAATACAACATTGTTTTAACCGATCGCAATGGCGATATGGCTCGGCAAACACTGAACGTCTACGCTCAATAGTTCATTGCTACTTATTTAAGATATTATTCACGTTAAAAGGAACACTCATGTTTAAAAGGATAGTCACCACATTTGCAACGTTTGCTTGCTTGGTGCTCAGTAATTTAAGTTATGCCGAGTTTTACGCCTCTAAAGTCGCTGAATCGAGCTATGACAATGCCCCAGCATTAATCATTCGATTTACCGAAGCCATTGATGCCGCAACACAGTTAGAAAACTTTGTAACGGTGAAACCAGAATTAGACAATGGCAGTTCTTGGCTCACACTAGACGATGGCTACAGTTGGACACTCCCATTTGTAGAGCCCAATACCACTTACAAAGTCACCCTGGATACTCGCTTAACTTCCACTCAACTTAACTCTTTAGTGGCAAAACAACTCTCGCGCGGTAACAGTACTTTTATATCGACTCAGTGGAGTGTATCCACTAAGCAGTTAACGCCGGCCGCTTCGTTTGCGCAATCTGGGCAATACCTAACGGGTAGCCTTCAAAACGAACTGCCGATAACGGCCGTAAATCTAGACTCTGTTGAATTGGATATATTCCGAGTTAGAGACCAAGACCGTGATAAGTTCTTAGCCGATACCTTTTACAGCGGTCGTATGTACTACGATTCATTAACCAATTTAAAACGCTGGGCAGATTTGATCCACACGGCTCACTACGACTTCGATTTAAAAAAGCATACTCGTACAACCCTTAACTTAGATGTAAGCCCTGCACTGAACAAATTTGTCGACGGTATTTATGTTGCTGTGCTGCGAAAGCCTGGTGAGTATGAATATAGATACGACACTCAAATGTTTACGCAATCAAACATTGGTTTGCATGCGCGCTTTTTTAAAGACGAAATTCAGTTGCTGAGCAATGATCTTACAACTGGAGAACCTATTGAGGGAGTAGAGGTCACTTACTATTGGCGAGGCAACCAAGACAACACCAAACACCATAGTAACGGCTTTACTGATAGTGAAGGTGAACACCGATTCAATACCAATAAGAAGCCGAATTTAATTGTTGCGCAATACAATGATCAAGTAAGTTTTATTCGTACTTCCAACCATCAGCTGGATCTATCTTCTTACGGAAACAGTCCAGATCGCCATCGTGAACTACAACCATTTTTGTACGGACCACGTGATTTATACCGTCCTGGCGAAGTTGTAAACATTAATATGATTTTAAAAAATTACGATGGTGTCACTACAAAAACGCCACCTGTTCCTGCAATACTTTATGATGCTCGTGGTTCACGTGTTAAAAATTTTACTTGGCGAGCCAACAATCAAGGGCACTATCTTTATCAATTTACGTTAGATGAAAATGCACCCACGGGTGAATGGACGCTAGACTTGCCAAACAGCAGCCTTTACCAAGGCAGCTACAAATTTAAAGTCGAAGAATTTTTGCCCGAGCGGTTAGCCTTATCTTTTTACGATGGCGAACGCCAAAAATATCGGTATGTTGACCCAGGCAACGCAACAGTTCCAATTCAAGCAGACTACCTTTACGGTGCACCGGCAAGCGGCAATAGAGCGAATGGTATCGTTACTGTCACAGCGGCCACCAACCTCTTTGAGCAATGGGACGAATACAAGTTCAGCGACCCAACGGCCTCGATTCAACGTAACACTCAGCAACTGAGCGATATTTCATTAAACGATTCAGGCTATGGTGAACTAGAAATTCCAAACCTCTGGCAAGACTTAAGCTTGCCGTTGAATTATCGAGTGACCGCCAGTGTATTTGAAGAAGGAGGTCGCCCGATTACTCGCAGTCAATCAGTGATTCAGCTTCCTAACCCAACGGCACAATACGTGGGCGTTAAACGACTTTTTAAAGACCGACCAAAATCAAATCAAAAAGCAAAGTTTCACCTTATTAGCGTTGATGCTCAAGGCAAAGCAATGCCGGATAATGTTTCAATTTCATTAATCCGCAAGTCCCGTGATTACTATTGGTTTTACGATCAAGAAAACGGCTGGAACTGGCGATACAACGCTGATGTCTATGTTGCCTATTCGCAGCAATTGAATGTTACTGAAGCCGGTACTGAAATAGAATTGCCATTACATTGGGGTGACTATGAACTAGAAATCACCTCAGGTTCAGGCATGAAAACGGTTCACCCATTCCGCACGCAATATAGTTGGTACAACGCGAACAGGTCATCAATGCGACCTGAAGTTATCGACATCATTTTAGATCAAGATCATTACGCACCGGGTGAAACCGCATCTATTCAATTCAACAGTGCAAGCGCGGGTCAAACGGTATTACAAGTTGAAAGTTCTAAAGGCGTCTTGTTCAGTGATTCGTTTAGCTCAATTAAAGGGTTGAATGAGTACAAACTGACGATACCTCAAGACTGGGACCGTCACGACTACTATTTGTCGATTATGGTAGTGGCGTCTTCAGATCAAGTCGAAGAAGTTGCCCCTCAGCGATCACTAGGCATTAGTCATTTACCGTTGCAACGATCAGATGCCGTCTTTGACGTCAGCATCGATGCGCCAGAGAAAATTGAGCCTAACACAACCGCTCGTGCTGAAATTAAAGTCAAAAACGCACAAATCGCAGATGGCAACAAGATTTGGGCAACGATGGCACTGGTGGATCTTGGCGTATTAAATATTACTGGTTATCAAAGCCCGCAGCCGCAATCATTTTTCTACTCTGCAAAACGATTTGAAAGCCAATATTTCGATATGTACGGCAACATTATTAATAACCTCGGTTATAAAACCTATACTCAATCTTTTGGTGGAGGTTTCGATGATTCCGATGATCAATTAAGTCGAGGTGGCGATAAACCGAAGAGCGACGTACAAATAATTTCTTACTTCTCTCAACCCGTAGAAGTAGTGAACGGAACAGCGGCTTTCGATTTTGACATTCCTTCGTTTAATGGACGAGTGAAGTGGATGGCCGTGGTATGGTCTGAGCAGGCCGTTGGCAGCGAGGAAGTAGAAACTACCATTGCCGATAAGTTAGTGACTCAATTATCGATGCCACGGTTTTTAGCCATGGGAGATAGTTCCGAGTTAACCCTAGACCTGCATAATTTATCAGGTACTGATCAATCGTTCGATATTCAGGTTCAGGTGTCAGGATCGGTTGAAGCAAAACAATTTTCACAAACGCAAGCTCTGAACGACCAAGAAAAACAAAGCCTTCGGATACCCATTCAGGCGGTTGATTACACTGGAGTCGGCGCCATTCGTATCAACATTACCAATGGTGACGACATCAATTTGAATCGCGAGTGGACGTTGGGTACGCGTGCGCCATTCCCAATACAAACCAATATCGTTCGCAAAGTAATTGATGCCCAAGAAGCTTGGCAGCCGAATATTGACACCTCACGGTTGATGCCATCTACTGTATCGGCACAATTGACATTGTCGGATCGACCCGCCATAAACTTCGGCAGTCATTTGGACTATCTATTAAAGTATCCTTACGGATGCTTAGAACAAACCACAAGTTCAACCTACCCTTGGGTTCTCATTGATCAAGCCGCTTTTGATGCACTCAATTTATCGTCTGCTTTTGAAGCGCGCTTTAAACAACCTTTTACTGAGTCTTTCCGCTTAGCCCAAATTCAAAAAGGCATTGATCGTTTAGCCGCCAAGCAAAAGTCCGACGGCTCATTTGGTTATTGGAACAACAGTTCCCATACTTCCATGTGGGGCAGCGTTTATGCCACCGATTTAATGGTGGATGCGCGCAATATTGGCGTGAGTGTAGATACTGGTTTATTAAACCAATCCACTCGCTTTTTAAGCCGAATGTTGAAAGGCACAGCCAGTGATAATATTTGGACAGAAAACAACAACTACTATCAGCTAGCTTATCGTTCGTATGCTGCCATGGTGTTGGCAAAGGCAAATCTTGCTAGCTTAAGTGACGTGCGCCGACTATACAGCTCTTTAGAAAAAGGGAAGATTACTCAATCGAGCTTGCCGTGGATGCATATTGCCGTTGCGTTAAAAATATTGGGAGACGAGCAACGCGCTACATTGGCTGCAAACAATGCCCTGACCCATACTCGGCAAGGCAACTCTTATTACGCTGACTACGGCTCTAGTGTTCGAGATACAGCCTTAACCTTAGCCTTGGCCATGGAGAACGATTTTGACTATGGCAATTTACCATCTCAACTTGAACAAGGGCTGCAAAAAAGGCGTTGGTTCAGTACGCAAGAACGTATTGCGTTAGCAAGGCTAGGGAAAAGCTATGCGCTATCGGGCCAACAATGGATGGCAACCTTAAATACGTCAGAATTTAATCAATCTATTGATCAGGCTAAACCGTTTAACACCTTAATAAACGGTGAGCAGCTTTCTTCAATCACTTCGATTGAGGCCAGCGATAAAAAACTTTACGCCAGCATCGCTTGGAATGGGGTACCAGATCAGCCTTTAACCGCTAATTCAAATGGCATGCATATTTCCCGTCACTTCTATGATCTAAATGGCAACCGAATTGACTTTAGTTCAGAGGCTACCAGTGGCGACCTGTTCATTGCCAAAGTAACAGTGGGTAGCAATAATGAGAGGTTCCCAGAAGCCTTGTTGGTTGATTTACTGCCTGCCGGCTTTGAACTTGAGAATCAAAATCTGTTAAACGCTTCTGTGAATCTCGATGAGATTAACATTGAAGGGCAAAACGTAGGTGATTATTTCCGATCCTATAAAGTCTCTTACGAAGAGTATCGAGACGATCGTTACGTCGCCGAGGTATCACTAACTCATTGGTCTGACACTACTTTGTTCTACTTGGTCAGAGCAGTGACTCCTGGTGTCTATAGCTTTCCAAATAGCATGATCGAAGATATGTACCGCCCAGAGTATTTTGCAATCAGCGAAACCCCTGGGGTTGTCAACATCATACCGGCACCCTAAAACTTAACGACACGATAAGGGTACTTGGCTTTGCCAGTACCCTTTTTTCTTGCCCCCACGACTGATCTTTTCAATTCCCTCTGAGCAAACCTTTATTGTTAAAAAGCGTAAATGTTTCAACCATAGCGAGTGCTTGGTTGTTCGAGTATAATCTTGCGCTAACACTATCATTTTATTTCGAGGGCAGTACCTTGGTAAAAAAACGGGCCGTTACACGTCAAAGCTTACCGGATGTTATTGCGGCAGATTTACGTAGCCGAATATTATCGGGTGATCTGGCAGAGGGTGACCTTATTCGCCAAGAGCTGCTCGCAGCAGAGTATGATGTTTCACGGATGCCGGTAAGAGAAGCCTTAAAGCGCTTAGACTCAGAAGGCTTAGTTGTGTTCACCACTAACAAAGGTGCAACAGTTACCAAACATTCGTTAGAAGAAATTGCTGAAATATTTGATTTACGTGTGCTATTAGAAGTGGATCTATTCTCAAAGTCAATCCCGCGCATGACTGAACAAGATTTTGAAGCATGCCAAGCCCTTCTCGATAAGATGGAAGCTTCCTATGCGGCCGGCAATGTCGCAGAGTGGGGGCCGCTCAATGCCGAATTCCATGGGCTACTTTATGCCGCCGCAAATCAATCACTCACTATGCAACTGTTAGAACGTATCAGCATGCAAGCGAACCGCTATGTCAGTATGCACATTGATCAACTTCGCAAAGCCGATAATGCAGAGAATGAGCACCGCGCCTTATTAAGCTTCGCCAAAGATCGAAACATCGAAGTGGCCACTAGCCTACTAACAAAGCATTTAATCGATACCAAGCAGCAGCTGATCGAACTCATTGCAAAAACTCGAGATTCATAACCAATGACCTAATGTGAGGCTCTATGCTGGGCTTTCAGCAGAGTCTCCTCCTGTTCCAAATACCCGTTTTTTCCTTTAACCCCGTTTTGATGGTGAAGCACTATTGCACCCCAAAACAGTTTACTGTATTTTTGGATACAATATCCAAATAATGACAATCTCAACGGGAGCTTTCCGCTTATGGCCTATACCCCTCATGGTAACCACTACATTGCTGGACAATGGATTGGTTCTGAACCTAAGTTTTCATCGACACCCCTTACCGGCAATGGTTATTGCTTTTCGAGAGGCAATCTTGAATTGGTCAACACCGCCGCACAAGCAGCTGAACAGGCATTTGAAAGCTATGGTTACATTAGTCAAGAAACTAAAGCCGCATTTTTGAACGCCATTGCCGATGAAATCGATGCTCGCGGAGATGACATCACCGCAATAGGCTGTACTGAAACAGGTTTGCCAGAAGCCAGGTTAATTGGCGAACGTGGACGCACTTGCGGTCAGTTACGATTATTTGCACAACACATTCTCAAAGATGACTATTTAGATAAACGTCATGATCCTGCCCTACCTGAGCGTACGCCCTTACCACGCCCCGATCTAAAAATGATCCAGCGACCTATTGGTCCTGTCGCCGTGTTTGGCGCATCTAACTTTCCGCTGGCTTTTTCGACTGCCGGCGGTGATACCGCCGCTGCTCTGGCAGCGGGTTGCCCTGTCATCGTTAAAGCTCACCCAGCCCATCCAGGCACCGCTGAAATTATTGCACAGGCCATTCACGCTGCTATTGAACAACTTGGCTTACCAAAGGGCACATTCAGCTTAATCCATGACGATCAATTCGATGTAGGAACAGCCTTAGTACAGCACCCCCTTATTAAAGCCGTAGGCTTTACTGGGTCCTTCGCCGGAGGGCGCGCCCTGTTCGATCTTTGCGCTCAACGCCCAGAACCCATTCCATTTTTTGGTGAGCTAGGCTCTATTAACCCAGTGTTTATATTCGAGCAGGCGCTTGCAAATAAAACAGAGGCACTCGCCCAGGGCTGGGTGCAATCTTTAACAATGGGGGCCGGTCAATTTTGCACAAACCCAGGTTTGGTTTTGATGCTAGCAGGCTCTAATGCCGATAAGTTTATTGCTACGGCAAGGGAAGCGCTCGTAAAAATAGAGGCTCAAAATATGCTCACCGATGGCATTGCCCAAGCTTTCCGAAAGAACTCAGAAAAACTGGCGAGCACCAAAGGTGTAGACAAACTGGAAGGCAAAGACATTCATTCTCGCCAAGCCAATGCAAGCTTATTATCCACCTCGGCTGCTAACTGGTTAGAAAACGAAGACCTCGCAGAAGAAGTTTTTGGTCCACTTGGGTTAGTTGTATTAGCCCAAAACAGCGAAGAGCTCCTTGCAATTGCACGTAAGTTAAAAGGCCAACTAACGTGCACCATACATGTAGACGAAGGCGATTATGAGCATGCCAGTGCTTTCCTGCCTATTTTAGAACGCAAAGCGGGGCGTCTATTGGCCAATGGTTTCCCTACTGGAGTCGAGGTTTGTGACAGTATGGTGCATGGGGGTCCTTACCCTGCATCGACCAATTTTGGTGCAACCTCTGTCGGCACCCTGGCAATCCGTCGTTTTTTAAGACCGGTTTGCTACCAAGATATACCGCGGTCGCTGCTTCCACCCAAACTACAATAAACCAAAAAAACCGCGATTCAGTCGCGGTTTTTTTTGCTTACTTTTTTAACGCTAACAAATCTTCATAGAGATTTTTCGGCATGGAAACGTAGCCAGACGCTTTGTTTCGTTCTCGTGCTTGGTAGCGGCGTTGCGAGGGTAAGCGAGCGCCTTGTTCAATAATATCTGCAAACATTCGTTCGGCTCTCTCATTGTTTTTGCCTACTTGCCCTGCGCTAAACATATGCGGATCAAACGCAATAATAATTTCACCATGATAAGGCGCTTCTGGTTTGCCTTGGGCAAACTCCATACTTTCTTTACTGGTGAGGTCATCAATTAAAGGACCCGCCAACAGTTCAATCATGATCGATAAAGCCGAACCTTTATAGCCACCAAAAGTGAGCATTGCGCCTTGCATGGCGGCTTCTGCATCGGTCGTTGGGTTGCCCTGTTTATCTATTGCAACACCTTCAGGCAAGGGCTTACCTGCTCTGCGATAGAGTTCAATTTCACCACGGGCAAACTGGCTAGTCGCAAAGTCGAAGGTGAAAGGATGCTTGCCTATTCGTGGCCAACTAAACGCCAGGGGGTTGGTGCCCAAGGTGCCGCGGGTGCCACCGGCAGGAGCAACCCAAGCATGGCTCGGCACCATGGCCAACCCAGCAAGACCTGCACTAGAGAGTACTTCAACCTCGGGCCATAGCGCTGAAAAATGAAAACAATTGTTAATTGCCATGGCGGCTATACCATTCTTTTTGGCTTTTTCGATCAACAACGGCATGCCGGCACGTAAAGCAAGTAGTGAGATACCTTGATTCGCATTTGCTTTCACAACAGAAGGGCCTGCATCTGTGACACTCGGCTCAGCCGAGCCATCTACTCGCCCAGAACGAATACTTTCAATACACATCAACAACCGATACAAACCATGCGACTGGCAATCGTCTTGTTGGCACGCGTAAATTGTATCGGTGATCGATTGGGCATGATCTAAGCTAAATCCATTGTAGAGTAATATGCCTTCGCTTAACTCACGAACCTGTTGCAAGCTTAACTGAATTTGATCGGACATACGGTCTTCCTATTCGCTAGTTTTTTTATAAATGCCTTTATGCGCCCCAAGTATCGCTCAACCGATACCCTTGTGGCCAAGGATCATCTGGGTCTAGCATATGCTGATGAACACCGGTTATCCAGCCACGCCCACTAATTTGAGGGACAATAGCGGGCTTACCCTTTAAGTCTGTGACTTCACTGATCTCGCCATCAAATTTTGACCCCATTATCGAAGTGGCTTGAAACTTTTGCTGTGGCTTAATAATCCCTTTTGCATGCATCACAGCCAGCCGAGCCGATACCGCTGTGCCCGTAGGCGAACGATCTACTTTACCGGGTTGAATGGCCACAGCGGATTTACTTTCTAAGCCTGTTTCGGATTGTTGGACGGGCCCACAAAAAGCACAGAATGAAATATGGCTCCAATTAGGGTTCGAAGGGTGCGTAAAACCGAGTTGTTCATTGGCAGCATTGGTTATCTTGACGCCGAGTTGAGCAAGGGCTTTGGCCTCAGATTCTACAATATTAAACCCCAGCGATTGCGCATCGACTAACACAAAACTGTCGCCTCCGTAAGCGGTGTCGACTTGAATTGTGCCTAAGCCCTCAACCTCTAATGATACGTTTAGCTGATCGACAAAACTGAGCACATTTTTTACAAAAATACGAACCGCTTTTCCTTCTTTGCAATGTGCGCGAACATGCACAAGCCCGCCGGGTGCTTCTAAGACGATATCGGTATAAGGTTCTTTCATCGGTAAAATGCCACTGTCTAATAATACCGTGGCCACGCAAATAGAGTTAGAACCCGACATCGGCGGCGTGTCTTCTGGCTCCATAATAATAAAAGCCGCGTCGGCTAACGGGTTTTTAGGTGGCACTAATAAATTTACATGCCGAAACACGCCACCTCTTGGCTCGTTCAGCATAAAGTTTCTGAGCTGTTTATCTTGCTCTATAAAGGTTCGTTGCTGCCAGAGTGTCTCGCCCGGAGGTGGCGCAACGCCCCCAACGATAACGTCCCCAACTTCGCCTTCAGCATGCGCCGAAACTACGTGTACGGTTTTTACACTTCTCATCATTACCTCTCAATTGGGTAAGGGTTAAAAACGCTTGACTGAATAGGGTGCTACATTGATCACGGGGGTTTGACCCATTAATAATTGCCTCACCAGTTCTGCTGTACCCGCCGCTTGAGTCAATCCTAAGTGCCCGTGCCCGAAGGCATAAACGACTTGATTGGTATTTTTGGCATAACTAATAACGGGTAAGCTATCTGGCATTGATGGCCTATAACCCATCCACTGCTCGCCACCCTGGTTGTTGAGTTGGGGAATAAAATCTTTGGCTTTATTTAGCAATGCTTCGGCGCGTTTATAGTTTGGTACCAGTTTTAATCCGCCTAACTCAACCGCGCCACCTACACGAATCGATTCGCCAATTTTTGAAACTACAAAGCCGTGGTTACTGAAACTCAAATGGGTTTTAAGCTGAAAATCTTCGGCAGGCAATGTTGTGTTATAACCACGCTCAGTTTCTAACGGGACTTGATCACCCAGCGCTTTGGCTAATGTTTTAGACCAAGCCCCGGCCGCAACCACGAGTTGTTCGGCTTTGATCAAACGATCATCTATGCTCACGGAAACACCATTACCTAGCAGCTTGATCGTACTAACATTGGCTACTTTTAATTGCCCACCAAATTTTTCAAAGGCATTGGCTAAGTAATTTGTCCATGCTTTAGGGTCGGTCACGTTCATCCAATCAGGGGTATAACCCGCATGGGTAAATCGCTTATGCAGTCCTGGTTGTATCTTGGCAATGGCGTCACAGCTTTCTAATAGTTCAAATTTAACGCCATACTCTTTTCGAGTTTGCCAACCGGCTAAACTGGCTCGAAACTCAGACGCCCCTTCATAGAGTTGCAATTGACCTTCGCGACGCATCATCGACTCGCCCTTTACCAGCTGTATTTGTCGCTCTAAAGCCGCTTGCGAGAATTTCATGAGATTGGCTTGAGCCGTCAATGCGGCTTGATAATTTCTCGGCCAGCTTGCACGCCAAAACTTATACAGCCAGGGAAGTATATTTAATAAATAGGCAGGTCTAAGCGATAATGGTCCCAATGGGTCTAATAACCACTTAGGTGCTTTCAGCATAATACCTGGGGTAGCGAGAGGAACAACATCGGCAAAAGCGAAGGCACCTGCATTACCGGCCGACGTTTCTTGGGCGATGCCTTTTTTATCAACCAGAAGCACTCTTTTACCGTTAGCCTGCAATTGCAACGCACTACTGACACCGATAATTCCGGCTCCGATTACGATGACATCATATGATTGATTGAGAGTCATAAATTTACAGCTGTCTTACCAGCTACTCCTGTGCGAAACCGGCCTTCAAAGGGTCATGGTCATTTAGCATAAGCTGCCCCTCTCGCGTAATAAACGCCTGCCCTTCAATAGAAGGCACTATGTTTAGAAAAGCGCCGGTTGGCTGATTAGACAGTTCATAACTTAAGGTATAGCCACTGCCAATAGTGCTTTCTTGGTTTATTTTTTCGCCTGGTTTAAGGCGGTCATCTGCGGCTAAACAAGCTAAACGAGCCGAGCAACCGGTACCGCATGGCGAACGGTCGAAGGCATTATCGGGGCATAGTACAAAGTTACGGCTATGACCGTTGTTGGTTAACGCAGGTCCATACAAAACAATATGATCGATCTCTGCACCCTCTTTACCCGTGAGTTCGTTCGCTACAATAGCTTCTCGGATAGCGATACCAACATCCGTTAATTCACGAATATTGCTCGGCTGAACCGGTACTGGGCTGTTTTCGACCATATAGAACCAGTTGCCACCATAAGCTATATCACCTGTTACCTCACCCACTCCCGGTACCATAATCGCTACTGAGTGCTTATAGCGGAAGCTATCAATATTCTTGACCGTGACCGTATTTTTATCTGTAAGCGTAATTTCAACGACACCCACCGGCGTTTCTATTTTATGTGTACCGATGCCTATTTTACCCAGGTGCGCCAATGTCGCCGCAACCCCTATGGTACCGTGGCCACACATACCAATAACGGCAGCGGCATCAAAATAAATAACACCCGTCACACAATCTGGTCGTGTGGGTGGCGTAAACAGCGCGCCGACCATAGCCTCTTGTCCATAAGGCTCTACAACGACAGAGCGATAAAAATCGCGATACTGTGTCGCCAAAATATCAGCTCGTTCAGCTAGAGAACCTGATCCGAGATCAGGTCCTCCTTCTAGAATGACACGGGTAGGCTCACCTTCTGTATGGCTGTCTACGATAAGCATTCGGCTATAACTCCACCTTGTTTTTCCCAATCAGCATACCAAGCTTTAAACAAATCGTATTGTTGTTCACAGTAGCTACGCTGTTCCAGATTTAGCTCATCCGTTTCATTAAAATGCAGCTGGTATTCGTCTTCACCATTTAAAACAAGCAAATATTTAAAGAACAAAACCAATTCGGGTCCTTCATCAAAGCTAGCGAGAACCGCCATGGCTTCTTCGAGCTCTTGTGCTCGTAAACGGGCTTCTGCATTCCCTTTTGCGGCTAGCTTAGAAAGTTTGGTTAACAAAATAACTTCTTTCGGTAAGGCCGTACCTATCCCTGTAATTGCCCCGGTAGCACCACAATTAACAATGCCATGATAAACGCGTGTATCGACACCGACCATTAACAAAACCTCGTCGCTACCCGAGGTGATATTCTCTGCGGCGTAACGCATGGCTTCGGCACTGCCAAATTCTTTAAAGCCAATTAAATTAGGGTGTTCTGCACGCAACGCAAAAAATAAATCGGCTCGAGTTTCGTACCCATACACCGGGCTGTTATAAATAATGGCCGGTATAGAGGGTGCGGCATTTAAAATGGCTTTAAAATGATTTTTCTGTGCACTGACAACCGTGCCGCGCGAAAGCACTCGCGGAATTACCATTAATCCTGCTGCACCTACCTTCTCGGCATGTGCAGCATTCGCAACGGCAGACTGTGTATTGATAGCGCCCGTACCTACGATAACAGGCACTCCGGCTTTCACTAGTCGCTCTACACCTTCCATGCGCTGCTCATCTGTCAAAAGTGGCCAGTCTCCCATTGATCCACAATAGACAACCGCTGACATACCCGCCGCAATCATCTGCTGACCTTTTTTGACCAATGCATCAAAATCGGGTTGACGGTCTGCTGTACAAGGAGTCATGAGTGCCGGTATTACACCGTGGAAAATTGCCTTATTCATTTTTTTGCCCTTTTAATTTTTACTTTTTGTTATGGTGATATTTATCGAACATGCGCCAGGAATTTTTTAGTTAAATCTGACTGAGGCTGCTCAAATATTTGTTGTGCCGTGCCAATTTCCGCCATGATGCCTTCATGAAAATAAGCCACCCTATCTGATACTTCGCGAGCAAAACTCATTTCATGAGTGACGCAGATCATCGTCATACCTTCTTCCGCCAGGAGACGCATGGTATCGAGTACTTCTCCAACTTTTTCAGGGTCTAGCGCAGAAGTCGCTTCATCAAACAACATGTACTCAGGCTCCATCGCAAGCGCTCGTGCAATGGCTAATCGTTGCTGCTGACCTCCTGAAAGTGAGTTTGGGTAAACACTTAGTTTATCGCCTAGACCAACGTGTCGCAGTTGTTGTTCTGCAATGGCTTTGGCTTCTTGCTTGGATTTCCCTTTGACAAGCTTAGGCGCTAACGCGACATTTTCTAGTGTGGTCAAATGTGGGAAGCTGTTCCATTGCTGAAACACCATGCCTAACTTCTGCCTTAACTTATTAATGTCTGTCTTTTTGCCATGGACATTTTCGCCATCGACGATAACTGAACCATCGCCGATCGACTCAAGGCCATTTAAACAGTAAAGCAATGTCGATTTACCCGACCCAGAAGAGCCGATCACCGAGAGCACCTCACCTTTTTGTACGTCTAAGTTGATGCCTTTTAAAACGTGTAAATCACCAAAGTGTTTATGTAAATTTTTAATCTGAATCATTTCGCCCACCTTTGTTCGAATTTTGAGGCATACATGGAAATGGGATACGACAATGCGAAATAAAATAAGCCTGCCAAGCCGAGAATTAGCAATGGTTCTTGAGTTCGCGTTATTAGAATCTGGCTAGCTTTGAGTAACTCAACATAGCCCAATACAGACACCAAAGCGCTGTCTTTCATTACCCCAAGTACGACGCCAATCCAGGATGGAAACACCGCTCGCCCACCTATTGGAAATACAACATGGATCATATCTTGCCAATAGGTTAAGCCTAATGAACGGGAAGCCTTGCGCATGGGTAGTGGCACGGATTCTATTCCTGCGCGCGCAACGTTGCTGACTAACGAAGCGGTATACAACGTTAGAATCACAACGCCAGAATAGAAAGGATCAAGGTGCAACCCGACGATGGGAGCAAAATTATAAAACAGCACCAATTGAATAATCAGTGGAACCGAGCGAAAGATATCGAGGACAGGTGAAATAAGAATACCCGCCAATCGTTTACTTTCGTGTTGCAGCCAACCAAAGATACACCCCAGCAAAGTGCCTATCGAAATTGAAATTAACGATATCCACAGGGTTCTCAATGCAGCCTCGCTTAAAAACCACAAATCGTTAAAGTTAAAACTCGTAAAAAAACTAATGGGTTCTTGCATACCAACCTCCTTAATAACGAAATAAGCGCGATGCTAATAAGCGAGACGCTGCAAGAATGAGTTTAACCATGAGGTAATAAATAACGGCCGCGGCGGTAAAGTATTCAAACACTCTAAATGTTCGACTTGCAAAAAATTGCGTTTCACCGCTGAGTTCTTTAAACCCGACCAACATACCAAGTGACGACATCAGCACCGCCCAAACCATTTGATTTGACATTGGGTAATACACAATTCGAAAAACTTGCGGTATCACTATTCGGGTATACGCTTGCCAAGAAGTCATGCCAAGGCAGCGCGCAGAATTAAGCTGGGTAATAGGTACTGCCTGAAACCCACCTCTAAAATTTTCAGCCAAATAGCCAGCACAGTTAAAACTTAAACCCATTAAAATAATGACAAAGGGTGACAAGTTCACGCCAAACGCCCCCAAGCCAAAACCAAAAAAGAACAGCTGAAATAGTGCCGGTGTATTGCGCGCAACTTCAATCCAGGTCACCGCAAACCAATGAATAGGTCCCCTCATATGGATTCTAATGAGGGCTAAACATAGTCCAATCACTACACCAATAAGCATCGATAAACAGGCTATTTTTAAGGTCACTAATCCCGCTTGCAGTAAATCGGGTAGGCTGTTTAATACTGGGCGCCAGTGGAAATTGTATTCAAACATCTGTATCTCCTTACAACATACGTTCTCACCAATTGCAGCGAGAACGTATTGAGTTACGGTTGATTAATACATGACACCTGGGATTCGAAGTTCCGGCGCTTCACCACCGACATATTTGCCCCACAACTCTTGATAACGACCCGAACGAACTTGATGGGTCACAAATAAGTTCAAGTAATTAATCCAAGTAACGTCCTCACGCTTACTCACTATAGAGGTGTAGTCGGCAGTCCAAGGCATCCGCGGCCCTGCTTCTATTGTTTTATATTGTGCAGACACGGGCTTAACGGCGGTGTTGGTAGTTAAACCGATGTCGGCTTTGCCTTGAGCAACGGCTAAGAAGACTTCGTTTTCAGATTGGTAGCTTTGATAATTACTTTCTTCGCCCCACTCTTTGGCTATTTCTAACCACTCCTGCTCTGGCAAAGTTCCTAATGCGGCAGCAACTCGTTTACCTTTAATATCTTCGATGGTTTTGATGTTACTTTTAGAATTCACTACCCCTTGTGAGTAATAAATTGCGTAAGGAATACTGAAGCCAACCGTTCTTGCTCTAGCGAGGCTATCGGAAGTACCACCAAAGACCACATCGGCTCGACCTGTCACAATCACCGGCAGTCGTTCAGACCATGTGAGCGGCATTATTTTCACATCCACTTCTAAAGATTTTGCAAGGTCGTAGCAATAATCAACATCGAAGCCGGCGGGCTCGTTATTGGCATCTCGATAACCGATGGGTGGGAAATCCAATACCACACCACAGCGCAACTCCCCCCGATCTACCACGTTATCTAAGGTATCAGCAGAAACGGACGTCGCGCTGAGCGCTGCAATACTAAAGAGTGAGGCAATGATTTTTTTCATTTTGATTTTCCTTCTTGGTTGTTTTTATTTTTGGGATAATGGATACAATATACGTTCGCACCTTTATCGCGTCAATAAATTTTTGACCACTAAAATACGAGGCGCAGGAAAATAGGGCTCATGGGCAACATTTTTTCTATTCGGAAAGGGAATTAAGGGAATAACCCAGCGTTTCTTATCCAGAAGGCACCGTTTTTTTGCCTAAAACAGAAAGTAAAAGGCACAAAAAAGCCCCAAGGAAGCTCAACCACAATGTTGGTTGGTTCCTTGAGGCTTTTCAATGCCGCTAACGGGTTAGCGGTTTATTCACTATTAACCGACTTGCTCACCTTTAGCTTGCAAATCTGCATGGTAACTAGAGCGAACTAACGGACCTGAGGCTACGTTTTCAAAGCCGAGTTCCATGCCAAAATCTTCAAGCTCTTTAAATTCATCTGGGTGCACAAAGCGCTCAACGGCGAGGTGATGCTTAGAAGGCTGTAAATATTGTCCAATGGTCACCATATCAACCTTGTGTGCGTATAGATCACGCATGACGTCTTTCACTTCTTCAATGCTTTCGCCCACGCCGACCATTAAACCAGATTTGGTTTTTACATCGGGCTTGCGCTCTTTCATTGCTTTCAGTAAATCGAGAGAGTGTTGGTAATCTGCACCGGGACGTACCTTTTTGTACAAAGATGGGACCGTCTCTAAGTTATGGTTGAATACATCCGGTGCATCTGTTTCCATAATATCAACAGCGACGTCCAGTCGACCTCTAAAATCGGGTACTAAAGTTTCGATACGAATGCCTGGGGAATGC
Source organism: Reinekea marina (assembly GCF_030409715.1). Taxonomy (NCBI): domain Bacteria; kingdom Pseudomonadati; phylum Pseudomonadota; class Gammaproteobacteria; order Oceanospirillales; family Saccharospirillaceae; genus Reinekea; species Reinekea marina. The sequence continues at coordinate 1,170,273 of NZ_JAUFQI010000001.1, read as the reverse complement.
TTACGCACCGCTGCGACACAATCAGTAATGTGTTGCGCGCCACCGTCTCTCAGATCATCACGGTCAACCGAGGTAATTACAACGTATTTAAGCCCCATTTCCCCAATCGCTTTCGCTAACTCTTCAGGCTCTTTTTCATTTAATGCATTCGGTCGGCCATGTGCAACATCACAAAATGGGCAACGACGAGTACAGATATCGCCCATGATCATGAACGTTGCGGTGCCATGACTAAAACACTCCCCTAGGTTAGGGCAATTGGCTTCTTCACAAACAGAATGCAAATTATGGCTACGAAGTTTTTTCTTAATGTTTGCTACTTCAGGCGATGCGGGAATTCGTACGCGAATCCAATCTGGTTTCTTCAGCATCGTTTCCGTTGGAATAACCTTAATTGGAATACGATCTGTTTTATCCGCGCCGCGTAACTTTACACCTTGTTGCTTTTTAGGCTTTACCGGTTTTGATGCAGTATCAGTCATTGTGTTTCCCACTTTGGTTGCATAGCAAGTACTTGGCAAAATGCTTCGACCCATTGCTGCTTAATTAAGGTCATGTCAGGGTTTGCTGTAAATTCATTTAGCTGTGTCATTTCTAATCCGGCATAACCACACGGGTTTATCCGTAGGAATGGCCCTAAATCCATATTGATATTCAAGGCCAGCCCGTGAAAGCTCTTGCCTTTTTTAATTCTTAAGCCTAATGAGCATATTTTTCTTTCGTTTACATAGACACCAGGCGCATCGGCTTTGGGTGCCGCATCAATATCGTAACGAGACAAGGTGTTTACAACACTGTCTTCTAATGCACTGACCAGCTTTCGTACATCCGATCCAATGCGCGTCATATCAAGTAAAACATAAGCCACCAGTTGCCCCGGTCCGTGATAAGTCACCTGCCCACCACGATCTACTTTCACGATAGGAATATCACCTGGGTTCAATATATGTTCAGCTTTACCTGCCTGGCCTTGTGTGAATACTGGCTCATGCTCTAACAACCACACTTCATCGACTGTCGATTCGTCTCGCTCAAGCGTGAAGTCCTGCATTTTCTGCCAAGTATCCACGTAGGAGACTTGGCCTAAATCACGAATAATGACGGGTAAATCAGCCACCCTATAAAACCATTTTAACCATCGGGCTTTTCTTCAGTTCTTCAAACAAAGCACTTAAAACAGACTCAGCTTCGATATGCATACGAACGGTCAGACTTACAAATCGGCCATTTTTACTCGGCTGCTCTGTAAAAGAAGCGGTTGAAACCTTGCTGTCGTACTTTGCTAATACACTGGCAACAAAATCGCGATAGCCGTCTTTATCATCACCAACAATCTTGATGACGTAGTTTGGGCAAGGGAACTCAATCTTAGGAGCTTTATCGCTGTCAATATTAGAGACTTTCATACCATTAACCTGAGAATAAATTAGAAATAAATAATAAGATCAAATCCCAGATTCGAGCAAAGAATCCAGCTTGCTTGATCTCTTTAAGAGCTACTACATCGTGACGTGCGACCTCTTTACCTCCGATGGAGACAATTAGCTCACCCATGACCTGCCCTTTCTCAATAGGGGCTTTTATGACAGATTCAATGTTGATTTCGGTTTTAAGCGTTTCTTCCGCTCCACGAGCAATAGTTAGCTTTAAATCTTCAGCTAAACCAACGTGCATTTCTTTTTCGGCACCGCCCCAAATACGAGAAGTGTAGAGGGTCTCGTCGGCCTTATGAACATCAACGGTTCGAAAAAAGCGGAATCCGTAGGTCAGCAATTTTTGTGTTTCTTGCGCTCTAGCATCTTCTGACCGCGCTCCCATCACCACACTGATGAGTCGCATACCATCTCGCTTCGCTGATGCGGCTAAACAATAGCCAGCGGCGTCGGTATGGCCGGTTTTTAAACCATCAACATCGGGGTTAGTTCCCAATAAACGGTTACGATTGGGTTGTGCCGCCACTGGCCCATACTTAAAACTGCGTTCTGAATACAATGGGAAGAACTGCGCGTTATCGTAAATAATGGCTCTGGATAGCTGAGCCAGATCGTAGGCTGTTGATAGATGCTGCTGGTCATCTTTCGGTGGTAAGCCTGATGCATTCGCAAACACGGTATTTTGCATACCGATTTTTTCAGCGTATTTATTCATAAGCTGAACAAATAAATCTTCTGTGCCGGCGACATGCTCTGCCATGGCCACTGAGGCATCGTTGCCAGAAGGAATAATGATTCCGCGCAACAAATCTTCAATGCTGACCATTTTACCTTCTTGGATAAACATCCGAGAACCCGGCATACGCCATGCTTTTTCACTGACTAACGTTTCATCGGTCAGCGACATGCGACCTTCTATGATCTCTCGCTCAGCAATATAGCTGGTCATCAGTTTGGTTAAACTGGCAGGAGGCAATTGTTCATGTTCATTATAAGCTACTAGAATTTGCTGAGTTTCAGCATCCATCAATATATAAGACGTAGCCGCTAATTGCGGTGCTGCAGGGATAAGCGGTTCAGCGAATACCATTGAACAAACTGAACATAGGCTAATAAGCCCAAAACGCTTTAAACGAAAATAAAAACTCACAAAAACTCCTTAAAAATTACCTGACATGACACAAAAGAATTAAGACCACAGAACATAAAGCGCGGCTATTGTACCAGCGTATTTAAATATTACACCCTACCACTGGTCGGGCATCGAAACTTACACCTAAGCGATCAGGGTTTCGCAACCAATAGTGGCTTACCGAACTCATCTCCGGTGTATTGCTGCTGAATCGCAATGGCTTGATCGTACTTAACGGGACCAATTCGAACGCGATAAAAGTTATCTTTATAGACGCCCACTTTATAATCGACTTCGTTTTTTAGTCGTTTCTGTAAGTTTTGAGCAGAATCTTTCGAACTGAAAGCCCCAACTTGCACGAAGTAAGCCGATTGATCTAAAGAGTCACCTTCGAGCACTTCAACGCGCACTCTCGCTGTTCCTTTATCGACATACCCTAATTTAACCGCGCCGGCATAGGATAAATCGATGATTCGGCCGCCATGGAATGGTCCTCGGTCGTTTACTCGAACATCGATAGATTTACCGTTATCGAGGTTGGTCACCCTAACCCAGGTTGGCAATGGTAAGGTTTTATGAGCCGCGCTGATCTTATACATATCGAAAGTTTCGCCATTCGACGTGCTATGACCGTGAAACTTTTGACCATACCAAGAAGCAAGCCCTTCCTCTTTAAAGCCAAGCGCACTCGACATTATGTGGTATTTTTTACCATTAACCGTATAGGGGCTCTTATTGCCATGCTTACTTAAGGGCTCTTTCCTAGGTGTGGTGGTATTGATATCACTGGCGGCTAGCGGCTGGTCCGGCCCTTTATCTTGTTTTAAACTGTAACGGCCAGCGTTACTGGTTTCCGTCAGCGCATCGTGTGAAACATATTGGCTGGAGCAGCCTGCCAGTATTAGGCCAACTAACAACCACGGCCAGCCATTTAATGAATTCAATTGCATTTAAACTTACTCACTGCTCTTAATGGCGTCTGCTAATTGCACCACCGCCATAGTGTATGAAAAAGACCTATTATAACGCGAAACCACCCAGAAATTTTTATAGCCTAACCAATATTCCGGTCCGCTTTCGCCTTCTAAGCGAACAGGAAAGACAACATCATTTGGTTCACCCTTATGGCTAACTTGCCAGCCCAGGGCTTCGAGTTCGGCTAAAGTGCGATCTCGGTCAAAGCTGTTTAGTTTTACCGCCTCGCTTTCAGTGGCGTTACCAACGGTCGAATAAATACGACCGCCTCGTTGCCAACCGTTTTCTTTTAAATAATTCGCTACCGAGCCGATAGAATCGTTCACATCATTCCAGATGTCTATATCGCCATCGTTATCGTGGTCAACAGCATATGCAACATAACTTGTCGGCATAAACTGAGGGTAACCCATGGCGCCTGCATAAGATCCTTTTGTTTCTAATGGATCCATGTTTTGGTCACGCATAATGAGCAAATATCGAATCCATTCACGCTGAAAGTAATCGGCTCGCCGACCTTCTGTAACGGCTAAACTGCCTAGCGAGTCAAAGGTACGATAGCGACCGCGTGATGAACCGTAACGAGTTTCGATTCCAATAATAGCGGTTATAATACTGATAGGCACACCGTAAGTGTCCTCGGCTTTTTGCAGCAATTCCTTGTTCGTTGATACAAAAGCACGGCCATTTTTAATCATGGTGTTGGTGACGAACATGGGCTTGTATTGTGTATAGCTTTTTGTCTTTTCAGCGGGCGCTGATAAGTTTGATACCGATGCTTGTCGATAGTTTCCCTCACTCATCCAACGATTAACTTCTTCACGGTCAAAGCCGTGTTCATCAACTAATATATTCACAATCGCCTGAGTGCGAGGAAACCCTGTAAAGTTATCGGCGTAGGCAACACTGATGACAAAAACTAAACCCAAAAAAACTGTCTTCATCGTAATAAAACCCTGATATAGAATGAATATAACACTGACCATACCATAGCCCCTGTATTCTCGAATGGCGATCATCTTTACCGTTCGTAAATTATTTACTTATGTTGATGTGTACTGATCGACATTAATATCCCAAAACTGGCTAACAACGTCACAATAGATGTTCCACCGTAACTGACTAGCGGCAGTGGCACTCCAACCACGGGCAACAAGCCACTTACCATACCAATGTTTACAAAAATGTAGATAAAAAACGTCAAAGACAAAGAACCCGCGAGTAATCGAGTAAAGTTATCTCGCCCATTTAACGAGATCACCATGCATCGATAAATAATAAACGCGTAAACGCACATTAAGCCTAAGACGCCCACAAATCCCAACTCTTCACTGAGTACAGCAATGATAAAGTCGGTATGGCTTTCCGGTAAAAAATCCAGTTGAGATTGAGTACCCTCCATAAAGCCTTTGCCCTGCAAACCGCCAGAGCCAATTGCTGTTTTAGATTGAATAATATTCCAACCCGACCCTAAAGGATCTGATTCTGGATTCAAGAAAGTGAGCACTCGTTGTTTTTGGTAATCTCGCATGACAAACAGCCACATTGCCGGCAATGAGCCCAATGCAACTACGGCAAGGCTTGCTATGATTTTCCAGCTGAGTCCGGCTAAAAAAATTACAAAGATGCCCGATGCTGCGATCAATAATGAGGTCCCTAAATCGGGTTGCTGTAAAATAAGAATCACCGGTAGAAACAATATAATGGCTGAGCCTGCGATATGTTTAAACCGCGGCGGTACTCCATAGCGCGAAATATACCAAGACATCATAATCGGCAAGGCTAACTTCATAAGTTCAGAAGGTTGAAAGCGAAATAACCCTGGAATTTCCAACCATCGTTGTGCGCCTTTAGCGCCTGCACCCATGACAAGGACAGCGACTAACAACCCCAAGCCAAAAACAAAGGCAACACCGCCCCACTGTTGGAACACACGCGGGTCAAATTGCGCGATGATGAGCATACCAACAAAGCCCACCAGCAATCGAATGCCTTGCCGGATCACGGTGCCAAAATCACCGCCGGATGCACTGAACAAAACAATCAAACCCACCACTGCGAGTACAAATAGGCCGAGCAATAACCAAGGATCGATATGCAAGCGATACCACATGGAAGTTTTGCGTGAAAAGGTCCCTTCGGTGTCGTGTCTAACGAAATCACTCAGCATAGGTAGACTCTCTCAATAAATAATCATCCATCAGCTTACGCATCATAGGTGCAGCAACTGAACTACCACCACCTCCGTTTTCTACAACAACGGCAATGGCAATTTTAGGATCTTCAACAGGAGCAAAGCCCATAAATAATGCGTGGTCGATTAGATGCTCAGGCACATCACCTAACGCCTCACCGTTTTCATCTCGTTGAATATGCGCTAACTGGGCTGTGCCAGATTTGCCGGCGATAGAATAGGCAGACTGATAGCCCGCTCCTCTTGCCGTACCTTTTGCGCCATACATGACTTCCATTAGCGCTTCATTCATTTTATCCCAATGTGCATCGTTATTGAGCTTAACATCGGGTAGGGCTTTATCCGGAAAATCCATCAACGATTCATCATTACTGTGCAATATCAACCGCGGCATCATCCATTGGCCTTTTTCAGCCAACACCGCCGTTGCGATCGCCAATTGCATGGGTGTTACCAGCATATAACCTTGGCCAATGCCTAAATTAACCGTATCACCGGCATACCAAGAAAAGCCATGGCGGTTCTTTTTCCAGTCTCTCGTGGGGTTAATGCCGTTGAATGGGTTGTAAAGATCTAAACTGGTGTCTTGTCCAAACCCGAATTGAGCCAACATGTCATGAATAGGTTCGAGCGTTAACTTATAGGCCATATCATAAAAATAAGTATCAACCGATTCTGCAATAGCGTCTTTCATATCAACGAGACCATGCCCGCCACGTTTCCAATCTCGATACAATCGCTCGTCATTTGGCAATTGAAAAGACCCGGTTGATTTATAAACGGTATCCCATCGAACCACACCTTCGTTAATTCCGGCCAGGCCGATAAACGGTTTAATGGTGGACGCCGGCGGGTACTGGCCACGGATCGTTCTGTTTAGAAAGGGTTTATCGGGGGAGTCTCTCAATGCGTTATAAAGTACCGCCGGAAACCCGCTAACATAGAGGTTTGGATCGTAACTGGGGCGGCTGACCATGGCCAAAATTCCGCCTGTTTCAGGCTCAATGGCTACAATTGCGCCTTTTTTACCTTCGAGTAGTTCATAGGCATACAATTGCAACTGACGGTCTAAATGCAAATGGATGTTTGCGCCAGGTACCGGCGCTTTCTTTTCAATGACATTAATAATTCGACCACGAGCGTTGGTTTCTACTCGTTGGTAGCCAGCTTGACCAAGCAACTGTTTTTCATACTGTCGCTCAACGCCTTGCTTTCCAATAAATCGGATACCTGCATAAGCACCGAGATCTAAGTTTTCAAGTTCAGCCTCATTGATTCGACCTACATAGCCAATGACATGGGCGAAAGCGTCCGCTTCTGGATATTGTCGGATCAGTTCCGCTTCAACCTGAACGCCTTCTAAAAAGAAACGCTCTGCGGCAAGCACAGCAATTTCTTGTTCGGTCAGCTTAATTTTAAGCGGTACTGGGTCAAACGGACGTCGACTTTGCTTTAAGCGCTTATAAAACCGATCCACTTGATCGTCAGATAACTCAACCAACTCTTTTAGTCGCTCAATAAGGCTGTCGATATCTTTAGTGCGCTCTATAACAATACTGAGCGTATGGCTTGGTAAGTTTTTTGCCAACAGCTCACCATTTCGATCATAAATAAGCCCGCGAATAGGCGCGATAGGCAATACTTCTAACCGGTTCCGATCGGATAATGACTCGTACTTTTCATAGTCGAGTATTTGCAGGAAGAAAAAGCGTGACAGCAATAACAACAAAGTAATTGATACTATGACAAATGCCACACTCATTCTGCGATGAAATAATCGTTTTTCGAATGCTTTATTGTTAAGAGGAGTGAATGCTGACATGGTTATTTATGATATGGATGATTTTGCGTAATACTCCAAGCACGATACAGCTGCTCAGATAACAAAACACGCACCAACGGGTGCGGCAGCGTTAATTTAGACAAACACCATTTTTGATTAGCTCGGGTTAAGCATCTTGGGTCTAAGCCATCAGGACCGCCTATTAATAACACCAAGGTTTTAGCCTGCTCTCGCCATTGCTGCAATTGCTCAGACAATTGCTCTGTAGACCAATCCTTGCCTGATAAATCCAATGCTACAACATGGTCTTCAGGCTTTATTTGCGCCAACATAGCATCGCCTTCTTGAGCTATGGCTTTAGACATGCTGGCACTTTTTCCGCGCGCACCCAAGTTGAGAGGCACAAATTCGATGGCGATATCGCGGGGCATACGTTTTAAGTAGTCACCCGCACCCTCTTCTACCCATTTCGGCATTTTAGGGCCTACCGCCAAGACTCGTACTTTCATGGGCTACACCGAATCGGGGCTTAATCCTGACCAAAGCGCTTCTAAATCATATAGCGCGCGAGCTTCAGGCAGCATTACGTGCAGGACTAGGTCGGTAAAATCGAGCAGAACCCAATCTGAACCCGCTTGACCTTCTTGGTGATGCGATTGATACCCTTTTTTCTTGAGATCTTCCGAAACCGAGTTTACAACTGCGGCGATATGGCGAGAAGATGTACCAGAGGCAATCACTAAGGTATCCATAATGTCGGTTTTGTCTTTTACATCGAGCACTTGAATATCGGTTGCTTTAATATCTTCTAACGCTTCAATGACGCTGTTTAATAGCTCACTGTCGTGTGCATTTTTCATGTTTTATGTCCGTAATGTCTCTTAGGCCGAAGCCTGATAAAGTTCATGTCTTTCAATATAGTCGGCTATCGGTTGAGGTACAGGCCAAGGCTTTTGATTTATTGATTTTCGAATCTCGGAAGAAGCTTCGCGATACGCTAATCGATCATCATACCAAAAATAACCGGGTCCTTTTTGCCACAATGCATCTAAATCAGTGGCTTCTTTTAAATTGAGTGAATTTGAAATGGACTCTTCGCCTAAACGGCTGATCACCCAAAAATTCAAACAACGAATTAACTCATCACTTTTATGCCACTGCGCTATAGAGTTGAAGGCATCGACGCCCAAAACCCAAACACGAGTGGTTAACGATGCATCTCGTTGAGCTAATTTACTCAATGTATCAGCGGTGTAGCTTACCTGCCCCATCTCTAACTCAATGGCATCAATTACAATTCTAGACGCATTTTCTTGCGATTTACGCCAAAGCTTGAGCATCGCCAAACGCTCATCATCTGATGCTTGTGCCGGGCGTTTCAAAGCCGGTGTCGCACAAGGAATTACCCTCAGCGGTATTTCTTGCAAAGCAGTGTGCTTCAGTACGTGAAGACACACCGCTTCATGGCCATTGTGAAATGGGTCAAAGGTACCCCCATAAACGCACTCACGATTCACGAATATGTCCGTCTCCAAACACAACGTATTTCTGCGAGGTTAACCCAATTAAACCAACGGGGCCGCGCGCGTGAATTTTATCCGTGGATATACCTATTTCAGCCCCTAATCCGTATTCAAATCCATCTGCAAACGCCGTAGATGCATTCACCATGACCGAAGATGAATCGGCAGCCCTTAAAAACTTCCGTGCTGTGGTAAAGTTTTCAGTCACAATTGCATCAGTATGATGACTGCCATACTTATTAATGTGAGCCACGGCTTCATCAAATGAAGCCACCACCTTTATGGCTAAAATTGGCGCCACATATTCTAAATACCAGTCTTCCTCGGTCGCTGTTTCACAATCGATTAAATCTTGGGTTAATTCACAGCCGCGCAATTCTACACCTTTTTCGGCAAACATTCGTGCGATTTCAGGTAAAAATGCTTTGGCAACACTCTCATGAACCAATAACGACTCCATGGCATTACAAACACCATAGCGACGGGTTTTAGCGTTAAAGGCGATACGCTGTGCTTTGGCTATATCGGCTTCGGCGTCTACATAAACATGGCAGTTGCCATCCAAATGTTTAATAACCGGAACCCGAGCATCGGCACTGATGCGCTCTATTAAGCCTTTGCCTCCGCGCGGCACAATAACATCAACAAATTCCGGCATTGTGATCAACTGATGCACTGCATCGCGGTCGGTAATTTCAACTACTTGCACTGAAGTGGCAGGCAGACCTGCTTTTTCTAATCCAGCACTAATACATTGAGCAAGGGCCGTATTAGAGTGTATGGCCTCACTGCCTCCACGCAGAATGACGGCATTGCCAGATTTTAAACATAAACTCGCCGCTTCAATTGTAACGTTTGGTCGAGATTCGTAGATAATGCCAATAACACCCAATGGCACGCGCATTTTTCCTATTTGAATACCACTGGGGCGGTAGTCCATATCTGTAATGCCGCCGATGGGATCAGAAAGGCCAGCCACTTGGTGCAACCCCTCTACCATTGTGTCGATACGTGCATCGGTCAACTCTAAGCGATCCAACATTGCAGGTGAAAGCCCTTTTAGTGCGCCCGCGTCTAGATCTTGTTGATTGGCTTGCTTTAATACCGCTCGGCCCTGATTAATAGCATCAGCCATGGCAACTAACGCGTTATTTTTTTGTGCCGTTTCACAGTTAGCGAGCACACGAGAAGCATCGCGAGCTTGCTGTCCGAGTTTCGACATATATTCAGAAACATTCATGGTCATTGTCTACTACACTCTTTATAGAATCACCAGTATACCTGCACTGCTAGGCATACTCCACGTTGCTATCCGAGATAAAAAGGAGTAAAACACCGCCTCTTTTAAGTTTGACTCATTTTTTACCTTTTTTTTGGACGGATAAAAGAACACCATGTTGCTGGACTGGCTAACTCACTCTTCTTGGGTCGTATTATTGAGCGTTTTACTCGTATCTTTACTCGAGTCGTTAGCGCTCATCGGTCTATTTGTGCCCGGCATTGTCTTGCTATTTTCGTTAGCCGCCATTGCAAACGCAACCGAGATACCCGCTACCACACTATTAGTTTTCGGTGCGGCAGGCGCTGCCATTGGCGATATTGCGAGCTTTTTTATCGGCTATAAACTTAAACACAAGCTTTTTGAAAGCAAGTGGCTTAAATCGCATCAGAATTGGATCGAGCAAGGCACTTGGTTTATCGATAAGTGGGGTTGGATAAGCGTCATTATTGGTCGTTTCTTAGGGCCTTTAAGACCTATCGTCCCAATGCTAACCGGCGCACTGGGAATGCCACCACAGCGCTTTATCCCTCTAAGCGTTTTAACCGTTTTATTTTGGGCGCCCGCCTACTTACTTCCGGGCTATTATACTGGTGAACTCGCCAATTTATGGCAGCTTCAACCCATTGCGGATCGATCACTCATAATCTTCAGCCTGAGCATGCTTTTTATTGGCATGGTAATGCTTACGATTTATCACCACACCCACCCCGAGCAACTACTGCTCAAAGGCTGGCTCACGCGTGATCAAGCGGATAGGTGGCCCATTCATTCAGGTGTTTTAGCGCTGCTCTCGTTGAGCGCTTTTACCGCCGTCTATTTACTATCTCCACTGAAACAAAATGCAGATTTCCACCAATGGGCACAAGACTGGCAGTACTATCGGCTCTCTAGCCTTTGGCATTATTTTGCCAATCTCAACAACGACGCACTCATTGCCACACTCATATCCCTAACTTGTTTTTGGTTAATTTTATGCCGAAAAATAGCGCTGGCTCTGACAGCGGCCCTCACTTTAGGGTTTTTATGGGGAGCGACCAGCGTTGTCGAAATTTACTCGCCCGCTCACAAAGATATGAACCACCTCAATGTCACGAGTACGCTGGTGTTTTTACTGGCTTTTATAGCCAACTTATACAGCAATAGCTTGCACGGCCTGAAACGCTGGCCAATTTATTTAATGGCCTTTACGATGATACTATTGGTTATCGTCAGCTTGTTGTGGAACGGCGAAATCAGCCTTTCAGCGGCCATAGCGAGTTTATCTTTGGGTATTTTCTGTAGCTCTGTTGTGCGAATTGCTTGGCGAGCGCTGCACATTAGCCTGAATGTGCCCAGCCCAGGCGGCATCACTGTATTGCTACTGCTCACAACGGTCGCGTTTACAATTATCGCTTAATAAGCTAATTCGCATTACTTTTACGAACATTAGCCACAGGGCCAAACTGAGATTGCCGGTAAACCTCTAAGCTTGAACTATGAATCCACTTACCAATGCGTCGATCGCTCAATGAAATAGCTTCTGGCAATAAAAACCACTGCTCGTAAACTCGGCCATGTGCAACCCAATGCCGATCTCCGCACAAATGTGATAATTCTGATACTAGGGCAGGATGTAAAGCACGTATTCCGACTTCACCGTCAGAGTTTACTACTAAGCACATTTGGCCATTTACCCGAATGACGTGCTCACCAAAATACACCCCTATTTGAGGCGCAAGTTCTTCGGGTACAAATTGAGCTAAAAAATGAATACGGCGAGACCGATTGACTTTGTCCATTGAATTTCATCCTTGATAATGGCCATTACGTATAACTACCTTGATATACGCTCCTACTGATAGGAACCACCATGTTAGCAAAATCAATAAAGATTACTAGCACCGAATCTCTCAACTTTGAGCTGAGTCTAACTTTTATACCCTACCATCCAGTCAGCTTTTACCGAACAATATCCATAAAGTAGTAAGGCAAAAAAAAGGAGCAGCGAATCGCCACTCCTATCAAAAAAATACAACGCACAACCATGCTTTCAGGTTTTCACCTGGTTCCAAGGGGAACAGGCGGTAAGATACCCTAAGCCTAGAATCAAATCAATTTTTTCTGCGTATTTCATTATTCAGCGTAAATTCGCTACGAGCGATATTTCACAGTTGAATTTTCAAGCAGCGTTCATGAAAAAAACGAAACTCTCTTATACGACCAAATAATCCTTATTTAGATTGTCTTTAGCACCGAAGCTCACTAAAATCGGTTCGCTAGTGGCGAAATCAGGTTTTAAATTAGGGTTCTAATGGAAATTAACAGCGAAAGTTTACGATTTATTCTAGGCATCAAACTCAAGCAATTCAGGCTTGCAGAAGGCTATTCGCTTAAGCAATTGGCTGAGCGAACTAATATGTCAGTGTCTTACCTCAGTGAAATTGAAAAAGGTAAAAAGTACCCTAAACCGGAAAAAATCATCCAACTCGCCCAAGGGCTCAATAGAACCTTCGATGAGCTGGTATCGCTACAATTAGATGATGAACTCAATCCGTTATCGGCTTTATTAAACTCCCCCATCTTAAAGGATTTTCCACTACAACAGTTTGGCATTGGTTTATCCGATGTTTTTGATCTGGTGAATGACTCACCAAGCAAAGCAGGGGCGTTTGTTCGCACGTTGCTAGAGATCAGCCGCGGCTATGACATGAACGTAGAGCACTTTTTATTAGCCTCTTTACGCTCTTATCAAAAAATGCACCTAAATTACTTTGAAGAACTTGAAGCGGTAGCGAATGATTTTCGCAATCAAAACAGGATTCCACTCACCAGCGGCGTGAGCCAATCTTGGCTTGAGTCGATCTTGCGAGATGAGTTCCAATGCTCAGTTGAATATGATGATTTTTCACAGCACCCCGATCTAAAGTCACTGCGTTCCATCAATCCAAGCCCAAGAAAGCTATGGATAAACTCGCAGCTGCAGCCTCAGCAAAAGAAATTTGTGCTGGCGCGCGAAATTGGCTATCGCATTTTACGATTAAAAGAGCGAGCAAAAACCTCCTCTTGGATTAAAGTCGAAACCTTTGATCAGGTCGTTAACCACTTTAAGGTTTCATATTTTGCCGGCGCACTGCTTATTCCAGAGAAACGGCTCATTAAAGACATTAATCTTTGGTTAGAGAACACTCGCTTTGACGGGTCTGCGCTCACTAAGCTCATGAGCGAATACGACGCGACTCCCGAAATGTTCCTGTACCGTATGTCACAAATAATGCCGACGCATTTTGGTGTCGCTAAAATGCACTACATGAGAATTAATCACCCGGTCGGCTCTGACGTGTTTCGCATTAATAAAGAGCTCAACCTAACTAATGTATTTATTCCTCGAGGTATTGGCCCTGGCGAGCACCATTGTCGACGCTGGGCTGCTATTTCTGGCTTACAACAGCTCGATTCTGAATCAATTGGCCAGGGAAATGTAAATGTACTCGCTCAGCGCAGCACCTTTACACACCAGAATAAAACCTTCTTTAACGTAGCTGTTGTCCGAGAAAAGTCGTTAGGCGAGAATACCAATACAGGTATGACCCTAGGCTTTTTAATCGACGAAAATTTCAAAGAAAAAGCGAAGTTTTGGGCAGATGAATCTGTGCCTATTTTAGAAGTGAATGAAACATGTGAGCGTTGCACCATCGAAAATTGCGAAAGCCGTGCCGAAGAACCCACTATCTATAACGAAAAGAACATGCAAGAACGCCGAGAAATTGCATTGGTGAAATTTATGGATGAGCATAAGTGAATCAAATAGCCGAATCCCCAGCACAACCACTCAAATTACGTTCAAGGCTAGTTACAAGCCACCAAATCAAAGTGCCCGCTCAATCTATTGATGCTTTAGCGGAACAACTACAAAAAACCTTAGCCCAAGCGCCTGCTCTATTTAAATGGGCGCCAACGGTTTTAGATATCAGTGATTGCGATAGCGATTATTCAGTAGACAATCTTAATCAATGTTTCGACATGTGCCGAAAAAACCATCTTGTTCCATTCGCGCTAACCAGCAATCACAGTGCGCATCAAAAACTGGCTAAAGAAATTGGATGTGCTTGGGTAGAACCGAAAGCAAGCAAAAAAGCACAACGCATTCAAGAAGCCCAACCGAGAATCCAGCAAACAAAGGTAGTTTCTACACCGATACGCTCGGGTCAGCAGGTTTACGCAAAGAATGCACACCTTTTAATCACTAGCCAGGTGAGTGCGGGGGCCGAAGTCATAGCCGACGGCAACGTCACCATCTTAGGAGCATTGCGCGGTCGAGCCATTGCTGGGGCTCAAGGCGACATCTTTAGTGAAATCATATGTCAGCAGATGTATGCGGAGCTCATTGCCATTGCCGGTAACTATTTAGTGCAAGAAGACTTCCCTGCAGGTGAAGGTGGTGCCCGTTGTTACTTAGAGGAACAATCCCTCAAGTTTGATTTTCTCTAATTCTCGTTTGAACCATCAGCTTAGTTGCTTTAACCTAAGCTCTACTTATACATAGACTCTATAGAAAGGACATTCTCTTGGCTAAAATAATTGTGGTCACCTCAGGTAAAGGCGGTGTTGGCAAAACAACCACCAGTGCAGCTATCAGTATGGGCTTAGCTCTCAAGGGTCATAAAACCGCTGTTTTAGATTTCGACATCGGGTTAAGAAACTTAGATATCGTGATGAACTGCGAACGCCGTGTGGTATATGATTTTGTCAATGTGATTCAAGGCGACGCAACTCTTAAGCAGGCCCTTATTAAAGATAAACGTTGTGAGAACTTATTCATTTTACCAGCCTCTCAAACTCGCGATAAAGACGCGCTCACTAAAGAAGGCGTTAAAAAAGTACTCGATACCTTAAGTGAGAGTTTTGAATACATCATTTGTGACTCTCCTGCTGGTATTGAACACGGCGCGCAAATGGCGATGCACTATGCCGACACTGCGATCGTGGTGACAAACCCAGAAGTATCATCGGTAAGAGACAGTGACCGTATTTTAGGTATCTTGCAATCGAAGAGCTCAAGAGCTGAACAAAACTTAGACCCTGTTAAAGAACATCTTTTAGTGACTCGGTTCGACCCTGAACGTGTTGAACGTGGCGAAATGCTCAATATTGCCGATATAGAGGAAATTTTAGCCGTTAAACTGCTCGGCGTTATCCCAGAAAGCCAAGCGGTGCTCAATGCTTCGAACAAAGGCGTTCCTGTTATCTTAGATGACAAGAGTGATGCCGGACAAGCCTATGAAGACACCGTAGCAAGATTACTGGGTGAAGATCGACCTCATCGCTTCTTAGAAGCGCAACGTAAAGGGTTTTTAAAGCGAGTATTTGGAGGCTAACACCGTGGCATTACGAGATTTTTTTAATCGAGATAAAAAAGAAAATACCGCCTCCTTCGCAAAAGAGCGGCTTAAAGTTATTGTGGCGCACGAACGAAATGCTCGTAACGCGCCTGACTATTTGCCGGCTTTGCAGAATGAAATTCTAGAAGTCATTCGTAAGTATGTCGAAATAGAGCACGATCAACTTCAAATTGATCTAAACGATGACGGCAATTATTCTGTTTTGGAAGTAAACGTTAACTTACCGAAATAGCTTTTTGACCGTTGATGCATTAAAAAAGCCAGGTAATTACCTGGCTTTTTTGTGCTCGCTTTGAAATTTTCGATTAGCTGTTGGCCAAATTATCTAAATACTTTTCAGCATCCAATGCGGCCATACAGCCCGTACCTGCAGAGGTAATAGCCTGACGGTAAATATGATCCATTACATCACCTGCCGCAAAAACACCTTCAACACTGGTTGCTGTCGCGTTTCCTTCCAACCCTGATTTCACTTTAATATAGCCATCTTTCATTTCTAGCTGACCGTCAAAAATGCCCGTATTAGGTGAGTGGCCAATGGCAATAAAACAACCGTGTAAGGCTATTTCTTTTTTACTGTCGTCTTTGGTACTGGCAATGCGCACACCAGTTACACCCATATCATCACCTAAGACTTCATCTAAAGTGCTGTCCCAATGTAACTCAACTTTACCTTCTGCAGCTTTCGCCATGAGTCGATCCGCCAGAATCTTTTCACTTCTAAAACTGTCTCTGCGGTGAATAACATGAACTTTACTGGCAATATTCGCCAAATAAAGCGCTTCTTCTACCGCAGTATTTCCGCCACCGACGACACAGACCTCTTTGTTTCGGTAAAAGAACCCATCACAGGTTGCGCAGGCAGATACGCCTTTGCCTTTGAAGGCTTCTTCACTCTCTAAACCAAGGTAACGCGCACTCGCACCCGTGCAAATAATGAGCGCATCACAGGTATAAGTCCCTTGATCGCCCTTCAATGTATAAGGCTTTTTAGTTAAATCAGTGGTATGAATATGATCAAAGATAATATTGGTATCAAAGCGCTCAGCGTGCTTCTTCATATCTTCCATCAACTCTGGACCTTGCAATTCAGCGTGCCCACCGGGCCAGTTTTCCACTTCTGTGGTCGTCGTTAGCTGACCGCCCATTTCCATACCCGTAATTACTACAGGTTTGAGATTAGCGCGAGCGGCATAAATTGCCGCGGTATAACCGGCAGGACCTGAGCCTAAAATAACTAACGAATGGTGTTGATCACTCATGTGAAAACCTCTGAATTTATTGATTTTGAATTGTTGTATACAATGGCGTCTGCTGAAAAAGAATCAAGCCATAGTTTTACTATGGACTTGATATTTTTAGACTATAACCACCATGC
This sequence comes from Reinekea marina, assembly GCF_030409715.1. NCBI lineage: Bacteria > Pseudomonadati > Pseudomonadota > Gammaproteobacteria > Oceanospirillales > Saccharospirillaceae > Reinekea > Reinekea marina. The sequence continues at coordinate 1,153,195 of NZ_JAUFQI010000001.1, read as the reverse complement.
GCCGAGCATTATTCTACAAATGGGCGCTTTTTCTTCTTAATGGTGCCAAAGCCATCTCCAGGCTCTACCACGGAAGCATCCTGCTTGGCTGGAGATTTAGGCCCCTTCCCTTTAGGCTTTGCTTTCAGTTTGGCTTTTTCTTTTTGCTTCACCTGCTTAGGTGACAGCTTAACTTTCTTTTTAGTACTGGCTGCTTTTCCACTGGCTTTAACCTTCTTAGGACCCTTATAAGTACCTTCAACGGCTTTTATCTTTAAGTGTTCAAGCTCAACTTTTATATACTTTGAAATACCCGCTTTTAAGTTCCATTCATTATGAGCGATTAAAGAAATAGCCTTTCCTGTGGCACCAGCACGCCCTGTTCGACCAATTCGATGGACATAGTCGTCGCCATTTCGCGCCATATGAAAGTTAATCACTAAATCGACACCGGAAATATCTAGCCCGCGAGAGGCTACATCGGTGGCAATCAATACTTTGGTCTTTCCTGAGCGGAACGACGCCATGATAGAAGTACGCTCTTGTTGATCTAGCTCACCATGTATAAAGGCTGAGTTTCCCGTATGGCCACTGACAAACTGACCAAGCCGAGCAGTTGATTCGCGGCTATTGGTAAACACCAAAGCCTTATCGAAAGGCTCATTAGCAAGTAGCCACAATAAAATGCGTTCTTTATGGCGTTCGTCATCGGCCAATACATACTGCTGCTGAATGGCTTTATTCTCATCTCGCACCGTTTCAAGAATGATCTTTTCTGGGTTAGTTAGTACTTGCTCACCCACCTTCATGATTTGGCGTTGCTTTAAGGTAGCCGAGAAAAATAGGGTTTGGCGCTCTAAATCACACTGGGCAACAATGTTCAGTACGTCATCGGTAAAACCCATATCGAGCATGCGATCGGCTTCATCAAGCACTAAAACTTCTAAATCCTCAAAGTCGGTCGCGCCTTTTTCCATATGCTCAACAATACGGCCTGGTGTGCCGACAATTATCTCTGGGTTATCTCGCAAAATGACTTTTTGAAAATTGTAATCTTCTCCACCAATAATCAACCCAGTTTGCAGCCGCGTAAAAGAAGACAGCATTTTAATTTGCTTAAAGACTTGTTTGGCCAACTCGCGGGTAGGAACCAATATCAGAGCTCGTGTGCCGGTATTACGAGGTGAACGCTGCAGCAATTTATCAAGTATCGGAAGAACAAACGCGGCTGTTTTGCCACTGCCTGTTTTTGCACTGACCATTAAGTCTTGGCCATACAGCGCAGGAGGAATTGTAGCCTCTTGCACCGCTGTCGGAGTTGTAAAATTATGTTTATCTAGTGCTTTTAACAAGCGCTCATTTAAGCCTAAATCGGCAAAAGATACTGGATCGGTCAAAATATTCTCTACATTGCAAAATAAAACCCTATTTTAGCACAGCCAACCTAGGAACGACTCTGTTTTAGTGATCAAATTTCATTCGGCCTCTTGATTCTTCTCACAGCTGGTTTACAGTGCAATTTCAGCTCAGTTACATTTATCCATACACAAGAAGGATTTCTCAATGGATTTACAGAATCTCGTGACCGGCATCGCTCAAACTGCCGTTTCATGGTTGCAAACTAATATTTTAAGCTTAGCCCTCGCTCTGGCAATTTTCTTCGTAGGCCGAATAATCGCAGGTATTTTAGCCACAGTTGTTCAAAAGTTAATGATTCGCGCACAGGTCGAGGCTATCTTAGTCGACTTTGTGGTCGGTATAGTACGGTCGGTTTTAATACTATTTGTCATAATTGCCTCCTTGGCTCAATTAGGCGTCGATACCACCTCACTGGTTGCTCTGTTAGGTGCTGCGGGTATCGCTGTGGGTTTGGCCCTGAAAGATTCCCTGCAAAACTTTGCTTCTGGTGTCATGTTAATCCTATTTCGTCCATTTAAAGCCGGCGATTTTGTAGAAGCTGGCGGTGCTATGGGTGTTATTGAAAAGATCTCCATATTCTCAACACTCATGCGCACGGTCGATAACAAAGAAATCATCATTCCAAATGGCAACATTTACGGTGGAAACATCACTAACTTTTCTGCCCGTGAAACACGCCGCGTCGATATGGTGTTCGGTATTGGCTATGAAAGTGATTTAAAACTGGCGAAGCAAATCTTACTAGATCTCGTAAAAAACGATGAACGCGTACTCGAAGAGCCCGAACCCGTCATTGCAGTTTCTGAACTCGCCGACAGCTCTGTTAACTTTATCGTTCGCCCTTGGGTTAAATCGGCCGATTACTGGGGCTTGTACTGGGATATGCAAGAGAAAGTGAAACTGGCATTCGACGAAGCCGGTATTTCAATTCCGTTCCCACAAATGGATGTTCATATCGCTAAATCGGAATAATTCATCCTTTTCGGTTTAAACTCAGGCGTATTATACTGATACGCCTTTTTTATGCGGCACAAACTCTTTATGGCAAAAATAGTTTTTCGACTCAACCACGTTCCAGAACCAGAAGCCGACGCCGTTCGAGCTTTATTATCCGATCATCAGATTGATTTCTATGAAACCGACTCAGGTCGATGGGGTATTTCCGTTGCGGCTATTTGGGTCAATAACGATGAAGATGTGTTTGAAGCCCGCAAGCTGATCAACGAATTTCAAACAGCTCACACGACAGCCATGAGAGCAGCGTTTGAAGACGAAAAAAAAGCTGGGAATATTCCCAGCTTTTGGCAGTTATTAAGAACCAGCCCTGTTATGGTGATTACTTATTGTGCTTTAATCGCCGCAGTGTTGCTGATTTCAATTGTTCCTATTTACCGCTTCTTCAATACTTAAGTTCTAAAGTGAGCCAGTTGAGATTGCACGGCTAAGCCTAGTGCATCTAATTCCTCGGCTTGTTTATGCGCAGCCTCTACATTAGAAGCTAACTCTTGAGACGCCTCTTGGATCGCTTGTGTTATTCGATTAATTTCATCTGTCGCCAAGTTTTGCTCTTGAGACGAAGATGAAATACTTAACGCCTGATCCTTAATACCTTGAATCACGATATTAATATTGGCTTGGCTTTTCGACACCGTATTCGCTGCGCTCATGGTATTTTCAACCAGGGTCTTAGCTCGGTCCATTTGCGAAACAGCCGCTTGCGTTTGAGTTTTCAACGCTTCAATCATAACTTGAATTTCACCCGTGGCTTCATGTGTTCGGCCAGACAAGGCTCTCACTTCATCGGCAACTACAGCAAAACCGCGGCCCTGTTCTCCGGCTCTGGCCGCTTCGATTGCGGCGTTGAGTGCCAATAGATTCGTTTGCTCCGCAATGCCTTGTATCGTGGCCAAAATAGTTGCAATTTGCTGGGCGTGCTCGTTGAGTTTATCAATAACCTCAGTCGTCGTATCAATTTCATGCGTGAGCTCGTTCATTTGCGTTTTGTTTTGATTCGCATTTTGCTCACTGGCTTCAGTTTCTTTTTGGGCATTTTCAGCGGCTTCGGCGGTTTGCGCAGCATTTTCGGCGACGGAAGCCGCTATGGCAGACATTTCATGAATGGCCGCAGCGACTTGAGAAATTTCACTTTGCTGCTGATGTACTTGGCTGTTGTTTTCGGTCGCCATCTGATGCGACTCTTTAGACAAGCTTTGCATTTGCGCGGCAGAATCAACCACTTGAATCACCATGGCATGAATCGATTCAATGAAGTTATTAAAATGAGTGCTCAGTTGACCCAACTCATCTTCACTTGTAACGGGAATACGCTGGGTTAAATCAGCATCACCAGAAGCAATCTCTTGCATGTATAAGGCCAACCGCGCCAAAGGTGCAAGCAATAGACGAATCATTAGAATTAAAACAATGGCCACAACAATTAAAGTGACTATCGATAACAACATGGTCTGTGCGATCAATGTTTGCAAGCCAGATAAGGCATCAGACTTTTCGATGGCAATGACAACTTTCCAGGGTGTTCCAGGAATTTCATAGGCCGACATGAGTAATTCAACATCGCCAGCAAATACTTCCGTCATCGATTCTGAAATGCTCGCCGTCGAATAAAGACTAGTAAAACTCTCCCCTATTGCGTCGGTATTATTGTGAACTAAAATTGAATTGTTTTCATCGACTAGCATCGCTTGACCGGTATCGCCAAATTCAACTTTAACCACACTTTCTACAATTTCCGTCATGGAAATATCAGCCGCAATTACACCGTTGCTCACGGGTTGAGCAAACGACATAATTAAGTCGCCACTGGATGCGTCAATGTAAGGAGCCGTTAAAATGGGTTTTCCTGCCGCGGTAGCATCTTTATACCAAGGTCGAGTTCTTGGATCGTAATCGGCGGGCAACTCAGTAAAGGGGTGAATATTCATATCGCCGTTAGCCGAACCTAAGTACATGTACATAAATTCGCCAGATAACGCACCTTGCAATAAAACATCATCAACATTGGAAGATTCCGTAAACTGGCCTGCACCATTTAAGACAGCCAATTTTGAAGATTGCCAAGCCTCAATAGATTTAACAAGCGCTTGCCCTGCATCGTCGATATCGAGTTGAAGGTTTTCAATCAGCAATGATTTAGATTGCTGAAAACCAACAATGCCACTCATTAACTGCATGACTAAAACAGCCAACAAGGTTCCGATGGTTAACTTAAGTTGAATAGTCAGTTTTTTCATTTGAATTTTCTCGCCAAATAGTACACTCATAAACTAAAGCGTAGCGGCAAATTCAAAAGTTTGTATTTTTATTTTAAGCATTTAATAACTGTCAATTTGACCATAATATTAAAGCTAAATACGACTTAGAATAACGTCCTATTAACAAAGGGCTTTTTATCTACCTCAGATTTTGTGCCATTTCTAAGCGCTATCATTTGGTTCTTGCGGCCAAGCAAACGCAATTGAACAAGCCGCTCCCAAAGTAAGCTGATACGTTCACTTTTTTTCCAAGTTTTCCTATATAAAAATTTAGTGGCCGCAACAGCATCTGGGCTTTGTTCGGCGATTCGAAGAGCCAGTTCAGTGGCTTGTTTATGGGGGTTTTTGCAGATTCTGCTTACTAACCCATAATCTTGAGCTTCTTTTGTGCTAAATACTCGGCCTGTCATAGTGAGCTCTTGAGCTATATCTAAACGGGTCAAACGAGATAAATGAACCGTTCCGCTCATATCTGGTATAAGCCCCCATTTCATTTCCATTATCGAAAACTGTGCATCCGGTGTTGCTATTCGATAATCACAAGCTAAGGCAATTTGCAGAGCGCCGCCAAAACAATTGCCATGAATGGCTGCAATTACAGGCACAGGCAGTTGCTGCCAAACAAGTGCAGCGCGTTGAAACATGTTGTCTTTACGCCAAGGTAGTTTTATAAAAAAGCGAGGTATCATTGAAGGGTGTTTCGTCACATAACCAAAGTCTAGACCTGAACAAAACGATGGTCCGGCACCAGATAAAACCACGGCGCGTATGGACTTGTTTTTACGTATGGCACTGGCCGCGGCTACAAGCTCCTCGAAAGCGGCCCGGTTAAGCCCGTTGTGTTTATCTGGCCGATTCAGTGTTACAAAGGCAATCGACTCTTTAATCTCGAGCAAAACACAGGGTTTATCTCTCATACAACGTCTTCTTTTTAGGTGTAATGGTATGCAGCTGTTTCGTTGGTTAAATGTGACTCTAATAAAACAAGTGCTTAACTGAACACCCAATAATCGGCATCCATATCAATGGACTCATCTGTAATTAATTGCATTACAGGCGATTCCGATAAATTCGGATATTTTAGTAGGTACGCTTCTACGTTGATAATTACTTCACCGTTTTCCTCTTGTAGCGCAACACCTTCATCATTAATGGCTTTTAAAATGGCTTTCTTTTGACTGTTACTGGTGGCTATATCTTGAATACTCATAACTTTCCTAATCGAAAATGGGTGTAGGTTTACCAATGCGTTTCATTTTAGCACGGTGCGGCTAAACTTTCTTTTATCAAGGCTATTAATGCATCTACGCTGGGCATACGGGTATAATTCGGTCGAACAATAAAGGCCAATTTTCTATGCGGTCCTGGCTCACCCAAATGCACAGCGGCTAACTCTTCATGATGCTCAATCAATGAAGCCAATGCCATTTCAGGTACGAGCGTTGTCCCTATGCCTCCTAACACCATTTGCACTAACGTATTCAAACTGGTGGCCCCAAAGCCATGATTAGCCGATTGCATCGGGATTTTGCACGCCGCTAGCGCATGCTCTTTAAGACAGTGCCCTTCCGTTAACAGCATCAATTGGCTGGTAGTTAGTTCACGGCTGGTTATTTCCGACTGGTCGGTATATTGCTCGCCTTTGAGAGCCACCCAATAAAAGTCTTCTTGCCAAAATTCAAAACTCAGCAACCCTTCTGTTTCGTATGGCATGGCGAGAATCGCCGTATCAATAACGCCCTGTTTAACCATATCCACAAGTACATGGGACTGATCTTCAACAATAGATAACTGAGCACTCGGAAAACGTTGATTTAACCTGGGGAAAAGGTTTGGCAATAAAAAAGGGGCAATCGTAGGAATCACGCCTACTGTCATTGGGTAGCTTAGAGGCGCTTTTTGAGTGGCCGAAACAGATTGAAGCTCATCGAGCTCGGAAATAATACGCCGAGCTCGGTTTAAAACATCACGGCCTTGCGGGGTAACCAGCACTCTTTTGTTATCGCGCTCAAACAACTGGAACCCAAGTTGCTGTTCTAAAGCATTTAAGGCCGTACTCAGCGCCGATTGACTGACATTGCAGTTCTCAGATGCCTTTTTAAAGTGCAAAGTTTTCTCTACGGCAAGCGCGTAATACAACTGCTTAGTCGAAATCATAATTCCTCTCCATTCCAGCCATCATCAATCTATATTTTAGATCATAATAATAAAAACAATCAATTATATTAATGACAAAGCAAGCCTTACACTGTCTTCAGTCAGTTAGACAAACCCAATTACAACGAAGGAGGCCACCATGGCACTTATTAACACTCAGATTAAACCTTTTTCCGCAACAGCCTACAAAAACGGTGAATTTATCGATGTATCTGAAAAAAACATTGAAGGAAAGTGGTCTGTTTTCTTCTTCTACCCAGCAGACTTCACTTTTGTATGCCCAACTGAGCTCGGCGATTTGGCCGACCATTATGAAGAATTTCAGAAGCGTGACGTAGAAATTTACTCAGTATCAACCGATACACATTTTACTCACAAGGCATGGCACGAATCGTCAGACACCATTGGGAAGATTGAATACACCATGATTGGTGACCCTACCGGGGCTATTACACGTAACTTTGAGGTGATGCGTGAAGATCAGGGCCTTGCGGATAGAGCCACGTTCATTGTCGATCCAGATGGCATTATTCAAGCCATGGAAATCACAGCTGAAGGTATTGGCCGAGATGCTGAAGATGTTTTGCGAAAAATTAAAGCAGCTCAATACGTTGCCGCAAATCCTGGCGAAGTTTGCCCCGCGGCTTGGAAAGAAGGTGAAGCCACACTGGCGCCTTCTTTAGATTTAGTCGGAAAAATTTAAGGGCTGTAATCAGTAAAAAGATGAGCCTTTGGGCTCATCCCCATAACTTAATTTATAAGGAGCACTGTTGTGTTAACTCAAGAAATTTTAAGTGCCGTTAAAAATTACACGGCCAATATGAATAAGCGCGTCAACTTTGTTCTACAAACAGGACACCATGATAAGCGCGAAGAACTCATTACCTTTTTATCCGATTTAAGCCAAGTAAACGAAAACCTATTTTTAGAGGAGCGAGAGACCCACGGGAAATTGCGCAGCCCGATCAGCTTTTTAATTGAAGCCGACGGTGTAGACATGGGTATAAGATTTTCAGGCATCCCCAGTGGCCATGAGTTTAACTCTCTTATTTTAGCGATATTACATTCATCGGGCACCAAACTGAAGTTAGACAAAACGGTTACAGAGATCATTGAGAATATCAAGGAACCGCTCAATTTTGAGGTGTTTGTTAGCCTAAGCTGTCACAACTGCCCAGACGTTGTACAGGCCCTCAATCAGTTTGCTGTCATCAATGAGAACATTTCTACTGAAATGATCGATGGCGGATTATACCCTGAACTGATTCAACAACGAGATATTCAAGGAGTGCCAAGTGTTTACTTAAACGGTGAGTTGTTTGCCAATGGCAAGGTAGATACTGCATACCTTTTAGAGCAGCTAATGCAACACAGTCAACCAACCTCCGACAATACTGAAAACTTGCCGCTCCAAGATGTCACCGTGATTGGCGGCGGACCTGCTGGTGTGAGCGCCGCTATATACAGCGCCCGTAAAGGTTTAAAAGTGACATTGATAACGGATCGAATTGGTGGTCAAGTTAAAGACACCATGGGCATAGAAAACTTCATCGCAACGAAAGAAACGACAGGACCTGAATTATCTAACGCACTACATGCGCATTTAAAAGATTACGATATCACTATTAAAGAATTTTTAAAGGTATCCGAAGTTATCCCTGGAGATATAAAAACCGTAAAATTAAGTTCAGGCGACGCTATCGAAACTAAGGTGGTGATAGTTGCCACGGGTGCAAAGTGGAGAGAACTAGGCATTCCTGGAGAGAAAGAAAACATTGGCAACGGCGTGGCTTATTGCCCCCACTGTGACGGACCTTTCTTTAAAGGCAAAGACGTTGCTGTCGTAGGCGGAGGAAACTCTGGCATTGAAGCCGCTCTCGATTTATCAGGTATCGTTAAATCCGTTACGGTATTCGAATTTATGCCTGAGTTAAAGGCCGACAAAGTGTTAGTTGAGAAAGCAAAGAGCAAAGCGAACATCGAGATCCTTAAAAATGTCGCAACTCAAAAAGTGATCGATCAAGCCGGTAAAGTTTCAGGCATTGAATACCAAGATAGAGAAACAAACACAATTATGCAGAAGCCGCTAGAAGGTATATTTGTGCAAATTGGTTTGGTGCCCAACAGTGGGTTCTTAAATAAGGTTGTCGAGACTACGTCTTTTGGCGAGATCATCATTGATGAGAAATGCCACACCAGCTCTGAGGGTATTTTTGCCTGCGGAGATGTTACTACGGTTCCTTACAAGCAAATCATTGTTTCGATGGGTGAAGGCGCAAAGGCCAGTTTATCTGCATTTGAATACCTACTCACTCAAGGTGATGTGCTTGAGCAAAAGCACCTTGAGCTAAATGCTGCCTAAGGTTATCGAGCACCTTTGTAGCGCCGTTCCGGCCGTCCAACCTGGCCATAGCTGATCTCTGCTATGGCTTCTTCACTTCCGACTAAAAATTCTAAGTAGCGCCTTGCCGTGGTTCTAGAAGCACCTATTTGTTGCCCTACTTCTTCGGCATTAAAATCTTGATGTAAGGTTAAGATTTCTCGGACTTTGTCGAGCGTAAGTGCATCGATGCCTTTCGGTAATCGTTTCGTCGTTTTGGGTTTACGGTCTGTATTTGAGATTAAAGAGTCGAGTTCATCTTGGCGCAATGAATTGAGATTATTAAGGCGATCAAGGTGGCGCTGATAATTATTTATGGCTTCTTCTAAACGCTCAAAAACCAAGGGTTTTAGAATGTACTCGAATACACCAGAACGCAATGCATTTCGCAATACATCCACTTCTTTTGCCGCAGTGATGAGAATGACGTCCAATGGCGAATTATCAGCACGCCACTGTCGCAGCAGGTCTAAACCGTTGCCATCGGGCAAATATACATCTAGCAACACCAAGTGAGGTTGAAATACCTCAATGATCGCGTTGGCGTCTTCAACCGAATGTGCAATGCCGACTAACTCGACATTGTCTATTTTATCGAGAAACCGTCGTTGAATTTCTGCAATTTTGGGGTCGTCTTCTATGATCGCAATTTTTAACACTGTCATAATGCAATTGCACCTTCGGTTTTGGGTAAATACAAAATAAATCGAGAGCCCTTAGGTTCTAAGTTTTCTATATCTATATGGCCTTGGCATTGCTGAATTATATTTGCGATTAAATACAACCCAATACCATGTTCTCGCCCCGTTTTACTACTATAGCCTTTCGTAAAAATAGTTTCTTGCAGTTCTATCGGTACACCCGGCCCTTGGTCTTGCACCTCAATAATGACGTCTTGGCCAATATCGGTAAAACTAATACTGACTTCACCACCCGCGCCAGTGGAATTTAAGGTCGCTTCTAATGCGTTATCGATTAAATTGCCCAACACCGAAGCGAGTTGGTCTTGTGTAATGTTCTTAGGCAAACCAGCTAACTCACTTTCGTTATCGATTCGTAAGCTTAAGCCCATTTCCTTTGCTCGGTTATACTTACCTAACAAGCAGCCGGCAATCACAGGGTTCGGCGTCGCTTTAACTAATAATGTGATCAATGCTTGATGGTCTTGCGCTTCTCTCCCGATAAGAGCAAGGGCATCTTGTTTTGCATCAAGCTGAATTAAGCCTGCAATCGTATGTAGTTTGTTTGAATACTCATGCGCTTGGCTGCGAAGCGTATCGGCATACTGTTCAATTTTTGTCAGTTGTTGGCTAATGGCATCCACTTCATCTCTAGGTCTAAAACTGGAAACAGCGCCAATAATTTCACCTTCAAACTTCACGGGCAAACGGTTAACAACAAGCTGTTTATTGTGAAGCCAGACTTCTAAATCAAATTGCGGAACACCATTGCTCATAAGTTCTAATAATTTCGTATCGGGTAAAACCGTTTCAATGGGTAGGCCTTCTAATTGGGTTCCTGTATCTAAACCTAGCATTTCAATTGCTCGGCGATTAAAAGTGGTTACGATGCCGTCTTTGTTGATCGCGATGATACCTTCGACTACCGATTGCAATGTCGCTTCTTGCTCTTGAAATTTACGGGCGATTTCTTCAGGTTCTAAACCAAAAATTTCCCGCTTTAAACGACGAGCAATGACAATAGCCGCTAAAATACTGCCGATAATTGCAGATACTAAAACCAACGTCAGCCAAGTGGAGTATCGTTGAATGGTCGCCTGAACTTGTGATAACGAATAACCGACAGACACAATACCAATGATATCCTCACCATATTGATCGTAAATTGGGGCTTTACCTCGTGTCGAATAGCCTAAACTGCCCTCGGCCTTATCAATATAGGCTTCACCTTGTAGAAGTGCGATAGCCCCGGTATCTCCATCATCATCAGCCATCGATAAACCGAGCTTACTGGGATTAGGGTGAGCCAAACGTAAACTGTTTTTATCACCAATCACAATAAAGAGGGCGTCATTCGTTCTCGCCAAATGTTGCGCTAAGTGATTTAGCGAAGCGCTGTCACGTTGCTCTACACCCTCTATTATCGCTGGCACCGCGGCTACCGTCTTAGCAACACTGAGCGCTCGCTGCCCTATCTCTCGATCTAAAGATACCGACAAATTGACCCAAGCAAAGCCCCCTATTAGCGTTGCTTGCAGCAATGAAATAAAACTCATTGACCACATCAAGCGGGTGCCTAATTTAAGTTTGCGTATTTTTAAAAGACGAAAACGGCTCATGATACTTCTATTATTTTTATTGATATTACCCAAAGTTTAACAAAGCTGGCCGAAAATACCCCGTGAACTTTATGAACAAAATGCTCAATTGGTTTTTAAAACCCACTAAAGCCATAAACTTTGGTTAATCCTGCCCTCAAAGTAATCTAAATCCACCTGATCAACAGGCACTATAAAAATAATGAGGAAACACAATGATTAAGAACAAAACATTAAAAGTGGCACTCGCCGCGGTCGTTGGCTTATCAGCCTCTTTCGCATCGGCTTGGGAACCTACTGGCAAAGTAGATTGTATTGCTCCGGCTAATCCGGGTGGCGGCTGGGACTTTACCTGCCGCAGTGTGGGCAATGTATTAGAAGCACTTAACTTAGTTCCGGCTGCCGTTCAGACAACCAATATGGCTGGCGCAGGCGGTGGTGTGGCATTCGCACACGTGCTGGGTAAGCGTAACGACGATGATCAATTACTTGTTGCCGCCTCAACAGCAACTACAACACGCTTAGCGCAGAAGCAATTTGCCGGAATGGACGCAAGCATGGTTAAGTGGGTTGGTGCACTTGGTGCCGACTACGGAATCATCGCCGTAGGTAAAGACTCTCCTTATAAAGACCTAAATAGCCTGATGGCTGCAGCGGCTAAAGATCCGCGTTCAGTGAAGTTCTCTGGCGGTTCAGCCAATGGCGGCTGGGATCACCTAAAAGTACTGATCGCTGCAAAAGCGGCGGGCGTTACTAACCTACCTAAAATCCCATACCTTTCATACAACAATGGCGGCGAAGCCATTACGCAAGTTGTAGGCGGTCATGTTGATGCCTTCACCGGTGATATTTCTGAAGCCACGGGTTTCTGGGAATCAGGTGATCTACGCATTATCGCTGTTTTGGCTGAAGAGCGTCTACCGGGTAAATTCGGAACGATTCCAACGGCTCGCGAACAAGGTATCGATGCGTTAGGACCTAACTGGCGTGGATTCTATATGCCAAAAGATGCCGACAAAGCGGCTCAAGAATACTGGGTTAATGCAATTGACACGCTTTACAACTCACAAGAATGGAAAGACGTTATGGCTAAGAATGGCTTGATTCCATTCCATCCAAAAGCGGATGAATTTGAAGCGTTTGTAACTCAACAAGTTGCAGACATCGAACAACTTTCACGTGAAATTGGTTTATTAAAATGATGTTAAACGGGGATCGGCTGTTAGGCCTGTTCCTGTTCGTGATCGCCCTAGCCTATGGCTGGGCGTCACAACAGTGGCCAGAACCTTTCGGAAGCCATGAAGTAGTCGGACCAGATACGTTTCCTATGATTCTGGCCGTTGTATTGGCACTTGCCAGTATTGCACTGATGTTTAAACCTGAGCCGAATAATAAATGGCCTCATGGTAAAACATTACTTGAAATTGTATACGCGGTTCTAGCGCTCGTTCTTTACGCCGTACTGATGGAGCCTCTTGGTTTCATACTCAGTACCATGGGAGCGGTAACCTTTTTGTCTTGGCGAATGGGAGGCAACTTAAAAATTGCAGCGATCATTGCCTTAGCAAGTGCTGTTGGCGTTTTTCTACTTTTTAATAATTTACTCGATTTACCCCTACCTTTAGGTTTGTTGGAGATGAGCTAGTGGAAACCTTACAATTTTTACTCGATGGCTTTGCTGTCGCATTAACACCCACCAACCTAATGTATGCGCTGATTGGCGCCTTTGTCGGCACTCTCATTGGTGCGTTGCCTGGATTAGGTCCAGCTAATGGTGTTGCTATTTTAATACCGTTAGCATTTTCTCTGGCACTGCCAGTAGAAACCGCCCTAATCCTACTCACCTCTGTTTATGCAGGTGCAATGTATGGTGGGCGTATTTCTTCTATTTTATTGAATATACCGGGCGACGAACCCGCCATGATGACCTGTCTAGATGGCTACCCAATGGCACAGCAAGGTAAAGCTGCCGAAGCGTTAGCGATTTCTGCGATTGCATCCTTTGTGGGCGGTTTGTTAGGTACCATTGGACTGATATTTTTGGCCCCTGTACTGGCAAGATTTGCTCTAACCTTTGGTCCAGCTGAATATTTTGCCTTGTTCGTTTTGGCGTTCGCAACACTGGGCGGCATCACCGGCAAGAACCCTACTAAAACCATCATTGCTGCCGTATTAGGCATCATGATTTCAACGGTCGGTATGGATATTTCAACGGGGGTGCAGCGCTATACCTTTGGTCAACTCAAACTGTTCGAAGGCATCGATTTTATCTTAGCCATTGTCGGCCTCTTTGCTATATCTGAATTGCTGTTGTTTATCGAAAACAAAGCCAAAGGTCCTGGCAAAAAGATTATTGTTGGCAAACTCAATTTAACCTTCAAGCAAATATTTAAACTGATACCCACTACTCTGCGCGGTGGTGTTATCGGGTTTATTGCTGGGGTTTTACCTGGCGCAGGCGCATCATTAGGCAGCTTTGTCAGCTACACCCTTGAGAAAAAAGCCGTCGGCGCATCCGGTAAATTTGGTCAAGGCGATGAGCGCGGAGTTGCCGCACCTGAAGCCGGTAACAACGGTGCCTCTTCTGGTGCATTAGTCCCTATGTTGACGCTTGGTGTACCTGGCAGTGGAACAACAGCCGTATTATTAGCGATGTTAATCTCGCTTAACATTACACCAGGTCCGTTGATGTTTACTCAGCACGCCGATGTCGTTTGGGGCGTAATTGCAGCACTACTTATTGGTAACTTCTTACTATTGGTCTTAAACATTCCATTAATAGGTGTGTTTGTGAAGCTGCTGTCGGTACCGACACACTTCTTATTACCGATTGTTACCATGGTCGCGTTTGTGGGTATTTATTCAATTAGCCACAGCCCGTTTGATTTAAAATTCATGGTCGCTTTTGGTGTCGCAGGTTACATATTGCGTAAGCTCGATATTCCTTTAGTGCCAATCATTCTTGGTATGTTACTTGGTCCAGAAATGGAGAAGAACTTATCGCATGCGATGGTTGTTTCCGATGGCAACTGGTTAGTATTTTGGCAAAGCCCATTGGCGATCAGTATTTGGATGATTGCAGCGGCAGGTCTAATTTTGCCGATGATCTTTGGTCGTAGAATTCGAAAAAAAATGGAAAACCCGGTAATCGATTAACCGAAAAAAGGCAGACTCGTATGACTCTGCCTTTTTTATTTAAGCCGCTTCAGATTGCGCATCTTTCAGTTTGACTTCTTTGTGACCTTCTTCATTTAACCCTTGTTTCCAATAACTAGAAATGTAAATGTGCTCTTTTGGTACGCCTCGTTCTACCTTGAAGTATTGCCGCAATTCTCGCATGGTCGAAAATTCACAGGCCGCCCAAACACCTACGGTCCCTTTTGGCCAGCCCATAGATTGTACGTATTGCGCTAAATTTTCATGTGCCAATAGCCACCGAACTTCCACACCTTCTGGTTTTACCAAACTCACTATGTCGGCCGTACTGTTGACCTGAATAACCGCCTCACCTTGTGTGTTATTGGGCAGCTGATCTAAGTTGACCTCTATAGCGGGCAAGGCGGTCATGTCGCCTACTAGCAATACCCTGTCCGTTTGGGTTGTTACGATGGTTGCAGGCCCAGGGCCCCCAATTAGAATGGTATCTCCGACGTTACATTGGCTCGCCCAGGTAGAAGCAATTCCAGCCTGCGCCCCAGAACCGTGCAATACAAAATCTACTTCCATTTTCAAATTTTTCTCGTCAAATCGACGAACCGTATAGGTTCGCAAGATGGGTCTTTGACCGTTCAAATTGTTTAAATCATGGCCGTTTCGAATTGCTTGTTTGGTTTCAGGGTGAAACAACAGCTTGATGTAACCACCCTCGTGGTTTTTTGGAAAGTCGTTAAGGCTTTCGCCGGTTAACGTAACCCGATGCATGTTAGGGGTTACTTTCTCAGTTGAACACACCATGACTTCTCTAACGATTGGGTTTGCCATTTTACGGCCTCTTTCAATGTTGAATGAGGCCATATTGACACAGATGAGAATGATTATCAAATACATTTAAAGCCCGACCAATAAAAAGCCCGCACTGAGCGGGCTTCATTTTCACTACTAATAACTAGACGGCAACGGGGGCATCAAAGCGTTGATTTAGGTAGCTGATTATATCGGACGATTCATACATCCAAGTTTCTGCACCTTGGTTATCGACTATTTTTAAGCAAGGCACTTTCAGCAAGCCGCCACCCGCTAAAAGCTCGGCACGAGCTAATTCACTGCGCTTCGCGTCTTTAGTTTCAATAGCAAGCGATTGGCGTTTCATCGCAAATCGAACTTTTAAACAAAACGGACAAGCCTTGTATTGATATAGCGTTAAGCTTTTTGTTGCTTCATCAATCGCCACCTGTTGTTCTGAACTTCGTTGTACACCTTTTGGGCTGGCTACTTTCTCATAAGACAATATGAGAATGCCTAAAAACCAACGAATAACTGCCATAAACTAACCCTCACCAAGAAAAAAAAGCATTGTACCCTAACTCGGCACGAAAACTTAGCCCTCGCCTAATGCCAGTAATGAAGCATTACCACCGGCGGCCGTAGTATCTGTGCTAATCACCCGCTCAATGGTCAACATTTCATCGCCGGCCATTGAGCTTTCCAGTGCTACTCGTGCTCCATCTCGAGCGGCCAGTAAGCGACGGAATTCTGTTTTCGTTTCTTGGCTACCATCAAACAATACCAAAGTAATCTCAGATTCAGCGACAGCTTGCGCCGATGAAGCACTGCTGATGGTAATGAGGTGATCTAGTGCTAGCGCTTTGAGCGTTGCCATGATTTCATTTAAGATCGGCCTATGGATTTCACTGACGACTTGTACCAAGTTACCTAAATGCAAGCTACGGATAACTTGGATGATTAAAGCCAACTCGTCGCTTTCTGAACCTAGACACAATACAGTGCCTCGGCCAAAAATGCGCAACTCGTTAGTTTCACCTGTCGGACCCGTTAACATCTTAGGAACGAAAGAAACGGTTTCATCTTTGGCCAGTGCACTCTTAGCGACATGACTTATTGAGCCCGGTAATCTCTTGACTAATTCTGCCAACACCATTTTGCGTAACGATGCATCCTGCCATTTTTTCATGGTTTCTTTTGGATTCGAAGCTTTTCGCAATCGTTTCAATGCCGCTGTTTCTGTCCATTCAACGACGGGTCCTTTCTGATTAACGACACCCTGGCTTTCTTGCTTGTAGAAACGGCGTAAGTAATGTGGGCCACCTGCTTTAGGGCCTGTTCCTGACAAACCTTCACCACCAAATGGCTGAACGCCTACCACGGCACCAATTTGGTTACGGTTCACATACATATTGCCCACATGCGCCGCGTTACAAACTCGGCTTACACGAGAGTTAACTCGGCTATAAACGCCCATTGTTAACCCATAGCCGCTGGCATTTATGTCTTGTACCAGCTGATCTAAATCTTTTGCCTTAAAGCTGTAAACATGCAGAACTGGACCAAAAACCTCTTGTTTCAATTCATCTAAAGATTCAAGTTTATAAGCCGCTGGCGAAACAAAACAGCCATCGGATAACTCATCAGGGACCTTAACTTTGAACAATAATCGGCCGTTCTCTGTCATTGCATTACAATGGTCATCAATAGTTTTCTTCGCGGTTTCATCGATTACTGGACCTACGTCAGTGGCTTCATGCCATGGATCACCAATTACCAATTCATTGGCTGCGCCTTCGAGCATTTCTAGCAATGATTCTTCAATGTCTTCCTGAACACATAAAATTCGCAATGCTGAGCAACGTTGGCCTGCGCTTTGAAAAGCCGAAGCAACAATATCTCTGACGGCTTGCTCTAAAAGGGCGGTTGAATCGACAATCATGGTATTTAAACCACCCGTCTCAGCGATGATTCGGCAATCAGGATCAGCGTGTTTTGCAACGGTCTTATCAATCAGTTGCGCTGTCGCTGTTGAGCCAGTAAAACAAACACCTTTAATACTTTCATGACTGGTCAATGCCGACCCTACGGTTTTACCCTTACCCACAATCAGCTGTAAAACACCTTTAGGGATACCTGCCTCATACATCAACTCAACTGCACGAGTTGCCATTAAGGTGGTCTGTTCGGCAGGTTTAGCCAGCACGGGATTCCCACAAACAAGGGCCGCGACCACTTGGCCGGTAAAAATAGCCAGCGGGAAATTCCAAGGTGAAATACACACCACTGGACCAATTGCTTGCGTACCTTCCGCGGCCAATTGGCGACGTGCTTCAACGGCGTAAAAACGACAAAAGTCGACGGCCTCACGAATTTCCAGCAAGCCATCTAATCGAGATTTACCCGCTTCTAAAGTTGCCAGAGCCATCAATTCATGTTGATGCTCTTCATAGAGGTCGGCAATTCTTTCTAGCACCGCTGCACGTTTTTCAACGCCGATTTCAACCCAAGCAGGCATGCTGGCGAGTGCATTCTCAAATGCTTTATCTATAATTTGTTGATCGGCTTCAATAAATTCACCCACGTGAACATTTCGATTTGTTGGCGATAATACTGGAACCGTTACCCCCTGAATTTCAACACCGCCGACGGTAGACGCGCCTTTCCATTGATGGTTCTTAAAGCGAGTCATTTGCTCATCAACATGGCAGGCATGCAAGGGAAGGTTTAAGTTAATCCCGGCTGAATTTAGCCGCTCCTTGCCAAACATTTTGGGTGGCAAAGGAATCAGCCCATTCTCTACTTTTTCTAATTTATTTAATGTATCAATGGGATCGGTAATTAATTCATTTACCGGGGTGTTTTCATCCAGCAGTTTATTAACGAACGAACTGTTGGCACCATTTTCCAATAAACGTCTGACTAAATACGCTAACAAATCTTTATGCACGCCCACTGGCGCATAAATTCGGCACGGCACACCACTGTCCTTTAGCAGAATACGGTGCAATGCTTCACCCATGCCATGTAAACGCTGGAACTCAAACAATTGTCCAGGCTTCGCCATTTCTAGAATAGCCGCTGTGGTGTGTGCGTTATGAGTAGCAAACTGAGGGTAAATAACATCCGTTGAATTTAACAATAGCTGGGCACAACATAAATACGAAACATCCGTCGATACCTTACGGGTGTAGACCGGATAGTTTTCTAAGCCTAATAATTGCGCTTGTTTAATCTCGTAGTCCCAATACGCACCTTTAACCAAACGTATGGTAATTCGACGACCTAGCGTTGTGGCCAGCGTTCGCAAACACTGAATCATCAGTGGGGCTTGTTTTGAGTAAGCTTGAACAACGACTCCGAATCCATCCCAACCTTCAAACTGCGCATCGCTCAATACCGCTTCGATTACCTCTAAAGAAAGCTCTAATCGATCGGCTTCTTCAGCATCAATGGTGAAACCAATATTCGCTTCACAAGCGCGTTTGGCTAGTTTTTTAACGCTGTCGACTAGCGATGTCATAACTTGATGGCGCTGAACATACTCGTAGCGAGGGTGCAAAGCCGATAACTTGACTGATATACCAGAGTTATCATGCACTGAGTTGGATGAGACTTGATTCGCAATTTCGATGATGGCGTTTTCATAAGCGTCAAAGTACTTTTCAGCATCATGTGACGTTCTTGCCGCTTCGCCTAACATATCAAAGGAGTAACGGTACTTAGTCTGTTCGCCCTTTTTAGATTGTGTAATGGCTTCGTTGATATCTCGACCTAATACAAACTGTTTGCCGAGAATTTTCATGGCTTCTTTTATCGCCTTTTGAGTCACTGACTCACCTAAGCGACTGATGGTATCGAGCATGATATCGGAAAGGACGCGTTCGTCTGTTTTCTTTTCTTTAAACACTCGACCCGTTAACATCAATGCCCAAGTTGAGGCATTCACCAACATAGAGTTTGATGTACCTCGGTGCCCGGACCAATTACCGGTTCCTATTTTATCTCGAATGAGTGCATCGAGAGACAATGTATCTGGTGTACGTAGGTAAGCTTCCGCTAAACACATTAACGCCACGCCTTCGTTTGTCGACAAACCATACTCAGCTAAAAACAGTTCCATAAGCCCAGGCTTTGCATCGGCTCGGATATCGTCTACATACCCTGATGCGCGCGTTATGGCTTTTTCCCTTTGCTCTCTTTTGAACGTATTCGTTTCCAATAATTGCGAAATTGCATTCGATTCTGATACGAAGCGTTGTTGGGAAAGCTGCTGTTTTAGTTCGTTAAGGTTCATCGTTTTCACCTAAAGGTTATTATCAATAGACGTCAACAACCCAAGGGCTATGACAACCCAAGTGTTGTTACGCATATAAATGTTACTGCTAATGGTTACTGCAAAAAGACCCGCCAGCGTTGCGTCTATGTAGCCGCAACGCGTGACGGTTTTTTATAAATGAAATGCTATAGTTTTAAATCGTTCAATAATGCTTCACTTGGTTTAGCCGTTGCTTTACTCACAACAATAATGGCGATAAACGCAAGGATAAAGCTTGGCAACAACTCGTATAAGTAGTGGCCTTCTACTGAAACGTAATTTTTGAAAATAAAGATCGAAAGTGCACCCACCACAATACCAGCGATTGCACCTGCTTTAGTGGTGTCTCTCCACATTACCGACAAAATCACTAACGGACCAAAGGCCGCACCAAAGCCACCCCAAGCGTAAGCAACCATGCCTAAGATAGAGCCGGTGTCATTTGCCGCGATGATGAATGCTAGCAATGCAAACCCAACAACACCAAAACGACTGATCCATGCTTTCTTCTCTTCAGAAGCACCTTTGAATAGAGGAACGTCTTCCGTTAAAGCAGAGCTCAAAACGAGTAGTTGAGAATCGGCAGTCGACATAACGGCCGCTAATACGGCAGCCAACACCAAGCCGCTAATTAGTGGGTGGAATAATGCTGTAGTAAGCGCTAAGAAAATTCGTTCACTGTTACCGCCCTCACCTGCAACGCCAGGAAGCGCATTTAGCTCTGCGTAGCCAATACCGATTAAACCAATTAAAGTAGATAACACCAATGTCGCGACCATCCAAGACATACCGATGCGACGCGCGCGTGGCACATCTTCAACTTTTTCAATACCAAAGAAACGCGCCAAAATGTGCGGCTGACCGAAATAACCAAAGCCCCAAGCCATTAAGGAGATACCGGTTAAAATAGAGCCTGTTTTCCATTCAAAGGCTTTCGGATTAATCGCCGCAATATCAACATTGGTTCCGGCAATTGCAAAGTAGCCAAGTAAGGCACAAAAGACTAATGCGAAGAACATTAGAATGCCTTGAATAAGGTCGGTCCAGCATACCGCTAAGTACCCACCTAAGAAGGTATAAGAAACCACAACCAGAGTGGTCACGATAAGAGCGGTTTGTTCAGAAGCGCCAAAAGCGTGAGCGAATAATAAGGTGCCACCTTTTAAGCCTGAAGCCACATAAAGTGTGAAGAAGATTAAAATGACCACCGCTGAGACTAGCTTTAATACGCCTGTCTTATCTTCGAATCGGTTGCCTAAATAAGTTGGCAACGTTACGGCACCAAGCTGCTCACTAAAAGTACGTAATCGCGCGGCGACAACGACCCAGTTAGTATAAGCACCAATTGCAAGGCCTAGAGATATCCATAAACCTTCACTTAATCCACCAGCAAACACCGCACCAGGTAAACCCAGTAGCAACCAGCCACTCATATCGGAAGCCCCAGCACTGATAGCCGTCGTTGCAGGACCTAAAGAACGACCACCAATGATGAAACCTGCGTTATCTTTCGTTTTGGACATCGAGTAATACCCGATCCCGAGCATCATAATTAGATAGATGCCAAATTGGATGTACATCAACATATACTCACTCCGATTTATTATTGTAGTAGTTGTGGAAAGTAGCTTTCATCCACACTTATTTTTAGGTGCTCTCGGTTTATAAAAACCTGGACCTATTTTTTGCCTCAGCGATTTGTAACCAGGCGCTAAAAAACAACACCCATGATCACACTGTGAACTGTGTCAAGTTTCGCCGATTTATATTAGGAAATGGCACTAATTTTTGTTTTATTGTAGTCTTTACGACTGCCAAAACACTTATCTTTAGGAAATGCGACTATTATGGGCTATCAACCGGATCGTATTGATCTTCGAATCCTAGAAGAGCTACAGGCCAACTGTAGGCTAACAATGGTTGAATTGGCCAAACGGGTTAACCTGACCAAAACGCCGTGCAGCGAAAGGGTAAAACACTTAGAAAAAGCCGGGATTATTCGCGGTTATCACGCAAAGTTAGACCTTGTTGCAATGGAGTCAGACCACATTACCTTTGTACAGGTGCTTCTCACCAGTACGGCCGATGCCGATTTAGCCCTTTTTAATAGCCAAATCGCTAAAATTCCTGAGGTATTTGGCTGCCATATGGTGGCCGGAAACTTTGATTACTTGCTAAAAGTTCATACCAAAGACATTTACCACTTTAGAAGTGTTTTAGGGAATAAAATCTCAAACTTACCTGGGGTGCAGCAAACACACAGCTTTGTAGTCATGGAAAACGTCAAAGACACCAGTGACGTTCCCATTGCAAAATCAGACGCTTAAATTCTTTTTATTAACCTCTAGCCCGACCAATTTTATAACCGTGCTTAGCAATAGGCAGTGAGGTTATGCGCTCGCCCGTTGCTTGAAAAAGTGCATTAGTCATTGCAGCCGCTATAGGTGGCGTACCCGGTTCACCTATACCAGAAGGGGCTTCTGCCGAAAGTATAATCTCTACAACTATTTCCGGTATTTGATCGAGCTTTAGCATTTTGTAATCGTGGAAATTACTTTGCTTTACCCTTCCCTTTTCGATGGTAATGTCACCTTCGGCCACGGCCGTCAATCCAAATATTATGCCGCCTTCTATTTGAGCTTTCACGGTATCGGGATTAACCACGACGCCACAATCGAGTACCGCGGTAATTTTATGCAGGGTGACTTCTTTTTCAGGTGACACACTCAGCTCCACAACTTCGGCGATGTAAGTACCGAAAGACTTATGAAGTGATATACCCTGCACACGGCCAGGGTCACTTTTACCCCAGTTAGACAATGCTTTAATTTTCTCCATTACCGCAATTTCTCGCGCATCCTTTAAATGGTTACGTCGGAACTGGTACGGATCGGCTCCTACAGCTACCGCCACTTCATCGATTGCGCTTTCTACAAAGAAGCCATTACTCGAATGGCCTACCGAGCGCCAAAACCCTACTGGTATAGGCAAAGGGACCAGCTTGTTTTCATAATCAGGTTCTTCGACATAAGCCACATGCTTCATGCCTTCTTCCGCGACGGGATCGCCGATGATTTTAGTAACTGGAATCCACTTTAAAAAGCTCGGCATGCCGCCTTTGATTAAGCGCTTTAAAATTGACGTAGAGGCTGTTTGAGCACCCCAATGCATGATCCGATTATTTTCGTCCAAACCAATTTGAAACCGCGCAACGGTCGCTGGCCGATAATAATCGTGCTGCGTATCTTCCTCACGCGACCAAATAACTTTTACTGGCCTACCAACGGCTTTAGAAGCCAGTACTGCTTGCTCTACAAAGTCGGCTTCTCCGCGCCGACCAAAACCACCACCTAAATAGGTGGTGTGTACAAAAATCTCGTCTTGCTTTAAACCGGTAATGTCTTCAGCTATGGCACCGGTTTGGCTTTGACTTTGCGTCGGAGCCCAAATATCACAACGATCAGCCTGCACATAGGCGGTGCACGTCATTGGCTCCATGGTTGCGTGCGCAAGATAAGGTACTTCATAGGCTAGCTCGACAATTTGCTTGGCCTGTTTGGGGACCTTAACCTTGATGTCATCCAGCTCCTCATTCAGCCTTTTGGTGATATCGGCATTGGACATTAGTGGCTCGTCACCTTCATCGAATTTAGGCGCTAACGCCGCTAAGCCTTTTTTAGCTTGCCAATAGGAATCGGCCAACACGGCAATGCCATTGGGCACCTCAACTATATCTCGCACGCCTTTCACTTTCATTGCGGCATCTTTATTTACTGAAACTAACTTCCCCCCAAATACCGGCGCTTGCGCCACCGTGGCCACCAGCATGTCAGGCAGGTTCACATCAATGCCAAACTCAGCTTGCCCGGTTACTTTTTCTAAGCCATCCACTCTGGGTACAGCCTTGCCGATTAAATTAAAATCACTCGGTTGCTTAAGTTGTGCGTCTTCAACATCTATCATTAACGTTGCGGCGACTTCTGCAAGCTCGCTGTAGTTTAGTGTTTGAGCACCTTGAAACACCTGACCATTCTTAGTGATCAATTGGTTGGTATTCACGCCCCAGACTTTGGCAGCCGCAGCAAGCATGGCTTGCCGAGCCACAGCGCCCACTTGCCGCATAGGTAACCAAAAGCTCGAAATACTGGTGCTGCCACCTGTGATTTGGTTGCGCATGGCAGGGTTGTTAAATTGAGCGTTCCAAGGAGCAATGACTACGTTGACAGTTGACCAATCGGCATCCATTTCATCGGCAACAATCATGGCCATGCTGGTTTTTACACCCTGACCCATTTCCACACTGGGCACGGTTATGGTAACCGTTCCTGTTACAGCAATATGCACCCAAGCATTAAGCTGAGTGTTTGGCGCATCATCAGAGTGCAACATAATGACTTCATTTTTTGATGAGCAACCCACAATTAAACCAGCACCGGCAACGGCAACGGACGTTTGGATAAATTGACGACGGTTGAGATTCAACTCACTCATGACTCACCTCCTTGCATTAAATCCGCCGCGCGATGTACCGCTTTGCGGATTCGCGGGTAAGTACCACAACGGCAAATGTTTACCATGGCGTTTTCGATATCTTCTTCACTTGGGTTAGGGTTTTTATCTAGCAGGGCAACGGCGGTAAGTATTTGACCAGACTGGCAATAGCCGCATTGGGGTACCTGTTCGTCGATCCAAGCTTGCTGAACTGGGTGCCACTGTTGGACGCCATTATCGACTGATTCGTTTGGCTGAGTTTGTGTCACTCCTTCAATCGTGGTCACTTCTGCGCCTTCAGGTAAAGCCGCCACAGGGAATACGCATGTACGAGTTGGTTCACCATTTATTAACATGGTACAGGCTCCGCATTGCGCTAACCCACACCCAAATTTAGTGCCGGTAAGCCCTAAAGAATCACGCACGACCCACAGCAAAGGGGTGTCTGCATCGACATCGGCTTGGTAGGCTTTTTTATTCACGGTGAGTTTAAACATCGCGTACTCTCCTGTTGGCAAGTTATTGGAAATAATCTGTGAAAGCGGATAAGTCTTCGACGACATCGACATCAAAGGCTAAGGCCTCGTTTTGAACTTGAAGGCAATCGTTAGGTTGTTGTTTTTTAAGAGCCCTAATGAATCGGCCCGCACCTTGCTCACCCGTTAAAGATAGCAGCTTTGCTCGATAGTGCTTGGTTATAAGAGCCGGTACACCCACCACGTCTTGGTAACTTGAAGCTACAACCGTTTTACTAGAGCCGCTTTGTAGCCAAAGATCGATCATGGTATTCAAATGCGCTACGGTTAACCGATATTGATCCACTGTCATAAACAACCAAGCTTGAGCGGATACCTGTTCAACGATACGATGTATAGAGCTCGCCATTCCCTGCTGCCAATGCGTATTTGCAATGACAGAGGCCGATAATTGAGTGCTTAAGGCTGTGGCCTCTGGTGTATCATTTAACACAACATAAACAGGGTGCCCGGTGGCACTCGCCATTGTTGCCTGCCTTGCAAGTAATGATTCACCCCGCACGCACAGTTGCTGCTTAGGTGTACCCAAGCGTTTTGAGCCGCCCGCTGCGAGAATACAAATGGCAAACTTATGCATGAATACTCTGGGTTTTATTGCGTAAGGAATCTGCACTTCGATTATTCAATACCGCAAGCATTTCTGCCAAAATTGAAACGACAATTTGATCAGAAGAATCGGCTCCAATATCTAAACCCGCTGGCCCATACAAGCGACCGCCGAAGAATTCAACAGATAGATTTGCGCTTTTCAGCACCCGATCTCGTCGATCGGCAGGCCCTAACATACCAATGTAAGGGGCATTAGCTGTTTGAATTAATTTAATGGCATCGATGTCTTTGTCATAATCATGGCTCATGACCACAATGGCATCGCTTTCACCTACATCAAAAGCTGCGTTGGCAAAGGATGATACCTTTAAACCCATGGCCTGACCTTCTTTAATATAAGCTTCTCGATCATCCAAAAGCTGAACATAAAAGCCAAGTGGTTGAGCCATGTTGGCCAGTAGTCGGGCATCGGATGAAGCTCCCAGTAAAGTAAGTCGTTTTGCAGGAGTCACGATTTCAAGCAAGAATTCTTTGCCGTTTATTGTCACCAGTTCAGGAGTTTCTGTGGCTTGGGCAATAATATCTTGTGCATTAGTGGGCATGTTGTCGGTTGCAAAAAACGAAGCACCCTGTTTTATGGCATAGTCGCCGCTTTCATCAATCGCGCTTAACAAAGTTGCTTTATTTGGGAACTGCTCTGCAATATGAGCCAAAGCTCCGTAACCATTTTGGGGGCTTAAGCAATTAATGCGCACCCGCACACGTCCATTACAACCGGGTCCAAAAACACATTGGTTTGGATCAATGGTACGCATATCGTATTCTAGTACTTGGTGTTTTTGGTGAGATAATAATCCGGGCGCAATTGCGCTGAGCTCTCCTTCTAAACAACCGCCTGTTACTAACCCTGTCATCATTCCGTGAGCGTCTATCAGCATCCGCGCTCCCGATTTACGGTAGCTTGAACCATCGGTGTCTGTAATACAGACTTCTAGAATTGGTTCCTCTGCCGAACGTGCTTGGTTTAACGCGTAAATGAAGTCTTGATAATTATTCATGCCATACCTTCAAAATATTAAGCGGATGTGCTCGTTGTGGGCTCATCTGTTTTTTTAAACACTGCAATCAGTTTTAACGTAAGCCAGGCTACACCCGCAAACAAAAATGCGAGCAAATATTCTATAAACGGAATACGAACCACTTCGTTGATCATGTTGAAGCCGCGATCAGAATAAATGACCACCATCGAAATCAGATATACCGCCAAGAACAACCACTTAGTTACCTCTTTAAGACCTAAACCGTGCATTTGAGTAATGATAAACATGCCAAAAAATCCAAAAAAGAACATTGGCCAAACCTCTTGCCCCAACATAAAAGCAACGGCCGTGCCGTGGAACAAAACAAATACTTCTAAGGTAGCTTTCCAATTTTTATTCACATGCATATTGGTAAACATAAGCGCGCCTTGCGTCATCAATAAGAAAATGTAGAAAAAGCCAACTAAGTGGCCTGAAGAGTTTTCCATTGGGTGGAACCAAAAAGTGTATATGGTGGCCCACGCAAACACATAACCGTGATAGCGTTTAAAAACACGACCGGGTTCATTCATCATAGGTATTTTTTTGCCCCAAAATAACCCACGACGATTATTCTCCATGACCAAAACCATCACCAAGAGCACAATAACCGAGCCTTGAGAACTAAATACTGAGGTGTCTTGCGCGATACCATCGTACCAAATAGCAGTTTGTACCCAATGCAAAACTACAAAGCCCAGTGTACCGATTAGCGCCAGCATATTTATAGGGTGGAGCTTTTTAGAATATTTAAGACCTGCACGCTGAGCATAAAAAATAAGCCCCCACATAAAGCCTTGGTGCAATATATAGCCTCCCCAAGAAGTGAATCGGCTCATAAAATCAGGGTTTGGCAGTTTCCAGTAATACCAAGAGGCGCCTGCATCGGGCAGTAAATCAGGCGATACGCCAAAAGGTCTTAATAAATATATGGCCAGGGTGAGTAGACCAGAAGCGGCAATGGCAATGAGTAACGCCTGTTTTGCGCTGGGGAGATTTTGAAGTGCTTTCATGTTAATTCACCAATCCTTTTTATAATATACGCACGCTCTGCCATTTAGATTACCGCAACGGCCAAAAAAGTGATAACTATGTGCCAGCTCATTCTATTTAAAGGCACAATCCATACTCTACCTTGAGCATTGGTGCATTAAAATCAACAATCTAACGCCGTACTAACATTAGAGCCCTAAGCCAACGCCTAATCGTTGCATATAATTTGCTAGGGCTTTTTGCTCTAGATCACTTGATCCTGACAACGCCTTATAAACCCCTTGCTGATCTTCTTTTGAACGCTGCTGCCCGAGTTTTATTTTACCCTCAATGCTCGTCAATTCTATTTTAAAGCCAACAATGGCCGCTAACAGTTTATCGCGGTATTCATTGGTGACTATGTTTCTGTTTTCCAACAAAGCCGGTTCGTATTTGTGTACAACCTCTTCTACCGCACTGAGGGTATCGTCGCGATTAAGCAAAGCAACAACACCATAAGCATGTACAGCCGCATAATTCCACGTTGGTACGCCAGGAGCTTTTGCATACCAACTGGGCGATATGTAACTGTGAGGCCCAGTAAATACGATCAATACCTCGGCATTGTCTAGTTCTTTCCAATGAGGATTCGCTTTAGCGCAATGCGCGTATAACACGCCTTGGTCACCTTCATTGCGATGCAGAACGAAAGGAAGATGAGTGCCCGTTAACGAGCCAGAGACGATAAGCCCGAATCCAAACTCTTCTATAAAGTTGTGTTTGTCAGAAAGCTCATTTATTTTCAATCGGTTTGGTGTGTACATGCAATTTCTCTAATTAATATCGTTCATTACATTTTAGGGTTAGACGCTGTTCACAATTAAGCAATGGCTCACTTAACTATTCAATATAGCGTGCTACCATAGCGCGAGCTTATCCAAAAAGGAACTTCAGTGACCATCGCCTCTCCAACCTTTAATTCAAAGCGGATACACAGCCTAGACAGCATCCGCGGCTTTGCCCTATTGGGCATTTTAATCATGAATATACAAGCATTTGCAATGCCCGAAGCGGCCTATTTAAACCCAACGGCCTATGGTGACTTTACGGGTGTCAATAAAGTGGTTTGGTTGGTATCGCATGTATTTTTCGATTCAAAATTCATGTCGCTGTTTTCAATGCTTTTTGGGGCTGGCATTTTATTATTTTGCAATAACTTGGTTGAACGTGGCAAAAAACCCTTAGGCATTCACTACCGTCGAATGTTTTGGCTGTTACTATTTGGATTTATACACGCGCACCTAATTTGGTCGGGCGATGTATTATTTACCTATGCGATGTGCGGATTCATTCTCTACTCATTTTACCAACGCTCCATTAAAACGCTTTGGTTCGTTGGTATTAGCTTATTAGCAATAGGATGGGGGCTTTTAGAAATGACTCAATTCAGCCTTGCTTATTTGAGTGAAGAAGAACTTACCGAGCTGAATAACGATTGGTCGCCGACATTAGAAGCCACCCACAGCAAACTGGCGGCAATGACAGGCCTTTGGCAAGAGCAATTTTCACTAAGAACCGAAAACGCTTGGCTAATGCAAACCGTTGGATTCGCTTACTTTGGGTTATGGCGAGTAGGAGGTTTAATGTTGATTGGCATGGCTTTATTTAAACAAGGGTTATTCACAGGAGCTTACTCAACGAAAGATCATTCAAGTAAAATTCTGTTCTATTTTTTAATTGGTTTCGGTTTTACACTCTATGGCTTGAATTTTAATATCGACAACGAATGGAGCTTGTTTCATTCTCAGTTTCGAGGCTACCAGTTTAACTACATTGGCAGTGTGTTCGTAGCACTTGGCTATGCTCATTGCCTGGCCCTAGTGATACAACAACAATGGCTATCAACAGCCATGATTCACCTAGCCTATGTCGGCCGAATGGCTTTTACCAATTACATTTTCCAATCAGTCATTTGCACATCAATATTTTATGGCTTCGGTTTAGGGTTGTTCGGTTCGGTAGAGCGATGGCAGCAGGTAGTTATTGTTTTAATAATATGGAGCGTACAAATTATCGGTTCCAAGTTATGGTTAACCCACTTTAGATTTGGACCGCTGGAGTGGGTTTGGCGAGGGCTAACCTATTGGCGCCGGCCTTTGTAGGGCTTAAGTAGCTCTGAACAGAAAGTTATGAAGCCAGTACTCACTTGAAAACCGAATGATTATTCAAGCTTTCCTTTAATAAACGCTTGCTTTGTTCGAGGCTAGACAATACACGCTCTTTTAGCATTTTTTCAAGAAAGCCTGGCTCGCCATTTAAAAACAGCATTTCATAAAAATATAAGTACGATAAGAACTCTCCACTAAGAACCGAGCATTTATACTTATGAGTCTCTGTCATCGCATATTGGATTACTTTCTCATGTTCTTCTAAGTGCATTTTAATCCAACGGCGTTTAGAAATATCTCTAGGCCAGATATCATGATCCGATAAGATGCCAACATAGTGTCGATATTTGTCTAGCTCCCCGGCTTCCTTTGAAAGATAAGCCAAAAGCAAAACACCATTTGCATTGGTGACCCAGAGTTCTTCATTGTTTTCACTTGGTTTCAAGTATACAAAACTTTCCAGAAATTCTTTTGCTTGCTGTTTCTGGTCATCAAAAATCATAAATGATGCAAGCTCAATGGCCTTTTCTATATCATTAGAATGTGTTTTTTTAAACTTAGATATTAAGCTTTTTTTCATTCTACTGATAATTAGCGGATCGCTATCGTCTTGGATCAGTTTTAGCATTTTATTTTCCTAGCTTCTTGTTACTCAAACGATTTGTGTATTCGAAAGGTAATAATTCCCACTCTAAGAGTCTGCTTTATAGCCGTTCTCTAATGCCCAATCAACCATATCCTCAATTTCATTTGTTACACAATCGTGAGTCATAAAAATATCATCGATTGTTATCTCATCGAGCTTGCCATCGAATTCAAAGAATAACTTTAACTTTGAGTTGAGATCCATGATTAGCCGAAGTGTTTGCCGCAAGAAGGCAGCTCCACACATTAGGCAATCAAAATGCGATCGTGCTTCGATCACCTTAACTTCGGAGAAATAGCCTGATAATGAGCACTCAACAACCCAATCGTTCGACTCACCTCTGCAGTAGGGTTTACCTAAGGTCAGTGCTAATGGCTCTACTTTACGGCGGGATAACCCAACCTTTACTGCCTATTTATATTCTTCAATTTCCATATATTACTCACTAACTGAAGTTTTCAGGCCATAATCTATAGTTTAACCAACTTTGACTAATGAACACGTGTCAACTGCGAAGGTTTAAAAGATACTAATTAGAGACTATAAAGCATTGCATTATTTAGTCGAACCTAAAAGCTGCGAAAGTTCCAGTATGGTGATACTCAATGCACCATTTTCGGCTACTAGGAACAATCCAGAAATCAAAGTCCTGATTAATAATATCATCTAGGATAAGAGGAATTGCATTTAAACCTAACTCCAATTCTGGCCTCAAGGCATTGCTCCAAATGACACTGACTGTCTCATCTAAGGGCTCTAAGTAACTACATAGCTTAAAGTAGGCTTCAGACATACTTACATGTTCTTCGCTTGTGAGAATAAGCTTATTTTCAATAGGGTTTTGATTTATTTGTACCCATGAGTGTATATCCACAGTGATCTCAAGCCATTGCCATGCCGGAGAGTCAAAATTAATAGCATAGTCAATGCCTGAGTCATTAATACGACTCAGGAGGTCTTCAATTAATGCTAACCGTTCTGACTTCTCTTGTTGATGCTTTAACTTATTTCTTTTCTCTAGAAGGATACTCTTTCTATCTGAAGCCATATTTCATTCCAAATTTTAACCATTAGAACTATTTAATGCACCTGAAGCTTCCTTTTGCCCAAAGACCGTAAGCGAAAAATATCAATGTATAAATTAAATTAACATTTTACACGCTAGAATCATTAATCTGGTTAAAATGGATTTTTAGAAATACTCTATTTTAGTGGTAAAACCTCAGTTTCAAAGGTAATTAAATTCCAACTATACATAGGGAGAACAATTGAACTTAATTCAATAAATAAATTTTCAAAACTCCCCTTTTCCATTACATAATTTAAAAATATGTCATCTTGATGTATGAAAATTTTTTCAATTTTATCTTTAGTTACATATCCAATTGTAAAATCATCAAATGCATGTTCGGCTCTAAATATTGTATTCCAATCAATCTCACTTCCGTTTTCTTTATGGCTTATAAAACTGTCACAGTGTGGAGATTCAAAATCATCATAAATACAATTACAAAGATTAACGAATTCTTCTGTTGAGAGAGTAATTAGATCAGGATATTCGCTGTTCATAGATTTAATACTCTTTATTGCTCTAAAGAAAAAAGCCTCCAACTCTTCATTAAATTCGTCTTGTCCAAATTTAAGTCCATTTATATATAAGAATACACGTCCCGTATTTGAATTTCTCGAAGTAGTTACACACTCTAGTGCAAAAGTTTTTTTATCACCAACTAATGTTTTCATAGTGGGCCCTTATTAGGTAGTTTAAATAGCTTAATCACTTCATTGGGTATTTTGTTTTTTCTAGTTAAAGGGCTGACAACATCTTTAGTACTGCCGCTCCAATGATACAAGCCACTTCCATTATTAGAATACCTGTAAAGGGCACCACCTTGGCCTTTAGCCCACTCTAAACCTTAACCTCTTATACCTATATACCCGACTACAATCAAATGTTGACTTTACGTTGCTTATTTGTTGTGAAGCAAGCTAGCTTTAATTTTATGGAGGGCGTGTCAAATTATGTATTTTTGGTTTGAATTACGACACAGGTTGGTCGAACACCCGATTTTAATTTTATAAAACTACGATGAGAAAATGGCTCGCTACAAAATACCTTGAAACCCGTACCACCGCAGTTGGACAGGCGGTAGACGGGACAACAATATCAATAACAATCAGAATAATTTTCCCACCCTTCTTCTAAAATATCTCTAACCCACTTTTTATCATCTGGTATTCCTAGACTATCGTGATAAAGGGCATATTCAATTGAAGGTCCTGATATTATTATAGGTTTATTTAAAATTGAATGAGACACTCCTAGCTCTGTTACTCTTTGACAAAATTTAGAAGCAAGGGAATGATCTACTTTTGACAACACCTCATCCACAGTCCTAGCGGCCTCCAAATAATCATTAGCTATGACAAAGAAGTTGGTGTCCGCCTCATTAGGCCCTTCAGAGTCATTTCCCCAGCGAGTCACAAAATAAGTATTCATTATTTCTCCAGTATGTCTATTTCAATAATTTTCGGTATTGTGCTAATGAGATAGGGTGCCCATGAATAACATTACCACCTTCAGAATACTCTAGTCTCAACCACCTAACAGCTTTACCATCGTACGCCCCTATTTCTTCTGGAAATTCAGCAACTTTCCAAGGCTTACCGTTGGTTGTCGGCACACCTTTCTTCCATGCATTCAGCTCAAATTTCTGAATATTTTCAGTACCCTTAATGAAATATTTTGCATTCCCACCATTCTTAGTCGCATTAATTGTCTCCTGCTTCGTCCACTTCTTTTTCGGAACATGTTTCTTATAGTTAATTGACTTCGGTTTTTGATAACAATTATGTGCAAGTTCCCCAACCTCACCAACATAATACGTATGACTGTTCGCCACACTAAAGTTATATACTGAAGTGACGTCAGTAAATGGTATCAATTCAAGAACGCTGACTCCATCACCGTTAATATTCATTAACTGATCAGTATAAGCAAGACTTCCTGCATCAATCCAATTATTACTAGCGTAAGAATAGATAGGATGATTCGTAGTTGCAGTGAAAGCATCGCCATTTTCAAGTGTTATATCGACAAGTTCTTTTGAGCCTTCCACTGTAATAACATGAATAACTTCTTCAAGTGTTTTCTCTCCGGTTGATTCATCAAAAGCCCATACTTTGTCACCTATTTTTATGGTTTCTATTGCAACTAAACCATTTTCTGTATGAACCAATGTGCTTCCTATAAAGCTATTGTTGCACTTAAAGAAACGCCTTGGTAAAAATTTTGAAGCGAGGAAGGTAATCGCCAATTCGTTCATTGTCATATCCCCATTCGCTATCTGGATCAACAACATCGCATTGTCATAGGTGTTATAGCCACGCATCGCTAAACTACCCATTGTCCTGACTGAGGTCATGACACTCCCCAACGAGAATTTCCCCGTCGGATCGGTATAGGTCACTGGATCCGCATTAGCATACAAGTACTTATGCAACGTAATCGGATCATGGTTACTCCCCATCCACGTATCCATTTGCGTAAACCTGCCAATATTTTGGTCGTAGTATCTTGCACGTAAGTAGTACTGATCTAACCCAGTATCGTACTGCTCACCGGTGTATAGATAGCTATTCTCAGTTGTACCGGTTTGGTTAAGTACTGTGCCGAACGCTTCATAGTTGTAGCTGTCGGTGATGCTTCCGGTTGTGTCGGTGAGCTGTCGTGTGCTGCCTAAGCCATCAACTTGGAAGAAGTGGGTTTCATCTGCGTCTGTGCGAGTTTGGCTAAGCAGGTCGTGGCCGTATTGATAGGTCACGGTGAGTTGGCCGTTTTCTGTTTCCATGAGTACTTGGGCATAGTCACGGTTTTCATCAACAATATAGTCGGTGGTGATTTCGTCTATGGTATTTACGTTATCGATTTTTTGGCTGCGAATGCCGCTTGGGTTGTAGCGGTATTGGGTAACTGTTCCGGTGTTGTTCGTACTCACAAGTTGGTTTTGGGCGTTGTAGGTGTAAACCGTGGTTTGGCCATCCAAGGTTTCGGATGTTGTATTGCCGTTATCATCGTAACCAAAGACTGAGCCACCGGTTTGAGTGAGCCAGTCGTTTTTGTTGTAACTGTAGGCGGTTTGAACGCCGTCGACGGTTTCATATGTGCGGTTGCCGACTAAGTCGTATTGGTAGCTGGCGTGGTAGTCACCATTGACTGCATCGGTAATGTGTTCGCCAGTCAATCGATAAAGCGCATCGTATACGTTGTCGATGGTTCGGTTGCTGTGGTGCTCAGTGATGAACTCTCTGCGTCCGGTAGCATCTAGGTCATAAACATAGTGACTAAGGATTTCATTACTAGCGTTAGTGATGGTCAATTGCCATAGCTGATTGACGGTGGTGTAGTCGTAATCGGTTACGTTGCCATTGGCAGCCGTAACGGTGTCTAAGTTGCCAACAGCGTCGTAGGTATAAACAGTGGTGCCGGTACCGTCAGTGACTGTCTCTAAACGATTAAGACCGTCGTAAGTAAAATCTGTCACTGTGCTTATACCCTCATGTCTGACAGTGAGCTGGGTACGATTACCGTTACGGTCGTATAGGTACGAAAGCACTGAGCCATCTATTTGAGTTTCTTTTGCTAGGCGGCTGGCGCTGTCGTAGGTATAGCTGATCGTGCCTTGCTCAGTAGTGATGGTGTTTACTTGCCCGTCTGGCCAGTAGGTATAAGCTTTGAAGCTGCCATCATGGAAGTCGATGCGCTCAGTGCGACCCATCGCATCCAATAAAGTGGTGGTTACCTGGCCGTTAAAATCGGTGTGGGTGATGACTTGGCAGACATCATCGCCTTCACCGGTGTAAGCGGCATCGGTACACATTTGTGTACTGTACTCGGTCTGTTCCTGCTGGCCTTCCGGCAAGGTGCGTGAGGTAGTTTGCCCGAAGTAGTCATAGGTCCAACGCGTTGTGTGGCCTTTGGCGTCCGTTTGGGTAAGCTTGTTCCCCACTTCATCGTAGCTGTATGTTGTTACTGGCACATCAACCATAAAACCGTTCAAGGCGACTTGCACTTCCGGTTGTACTTCTGTTAATCGGCCAAGGTCGTCATAACCAAACCTTGTACGGCGCTCATTTTGGTCAATGCCGTGCGTGCGAACACCCATGGCATCGTAACGAGCTTCTACATCCGTTCCATCGTGGAAAATAGTTTTTACACGTTGGTCCTGTTCGTTGATTTCATAGGTGGTGGTATGACCGTTGGCATCCGTCTCGGTGTGCAGTTCACCGTTGTCGTAATAGGTGAAGCTGTGTTCAAAGGTGTTGCCTTTGCCATCGTGTCGGATCACCGATACGCGTTGACCGGCGACATTATATTTGTATTCCGTTAGGTTGCGTTCTGCGTCCCATTCAAACTCTACCCAGCCTTGCGGTGTGTATTTTGTTTCAGTAAAGCTAGGTAAACCGGTGGCTAGCGCTTCGGTTTGATTGTGTACCTTCCATTGGCGACCGAAGTCATCGTACTCATAAAGCGTAACAATGCCTCCGCGACTTATATGGGTTTCGACATTACCTTCGGCGTAGAAAGTCCAATGCTCGCTGGTGCCATCGGCGTAGTAACTTGCTACGGTTCGACCATAGGCGTCGAACTCATGTTCAGTCCACACACCAAAGCGGTCGCGTTCTTCATAGGCATTGCCGGTTAAGTCGTAACGAGTTTGGGTGTAACTGCCGTCGGGATAAGTCATCACGGTTAAACGGTTTTGAATATCGTATTCGTATGCGACTGTTTCTTGCTGTACAACACCATCGACGGTTCGTTCACGTGTTTCAGTGGTAACGTTTAGATTGTCATCGTAGGTGTAAGTTACTGTGCCACCAACTTGTGTTGATTCTGTCTTCTTTTGATCTTCCCAAGCATGCCCTTTCGGGTAATAGGTATAGTGGGTAGTGTTGCCGCTCATGTCGGTGGTCGATTCAACTAAACCACGGCTGTTTATAACATTGCTGGCACTATCACGCTTAACTTCTAAGGTAACTGGATCTTGGTATTCAGGGCCTTCAATGCGATATAAGTTACCGATAACGTCGTATTGCATTGTATGCACACGGCCGAGTTCATCTTCTATTTCGCCTTCTTGGCCTTTTTCGTTGTAGTCTCGATAAAAAACCGTTTGCCCGAGTGCATTGGTTGCCCACTCTTGGTTATTGCTGGTATCAAATTTTGCGGTGGTGGCAAAATCTAAGCCACCAACTGCACTGCTGGTTTGATTTCCGTTGGCGTCATACGCGAATACTGATTCTATGTCGTCACTGTAAACAATGCCTTGGGCTTTTTTAATTTCATTTAAGACGTTGCCTTGAGTATCGTAGGCGAACACTTTTGTGCGGAACTCACGATCGGTTACGGTGCTAACGCGGCCTTCTAAATCGTGATCGAAAGAAATGATATTGCCGTTACTGTCTTCTTGATAATCAAGTCTGCCCGCTTCGTCGTAAATATTTTTAATAACACGACGGTCAAGCGGGTCAAACATTTCATTTAAACCATGTGTTTGGCCATAATAGTTATAGGTTGCTCCTGGTTTATTATTTACAAAAGAAACAGTATCTATAGCATTAATTAAATCGCCATTTGCGTCATAGCGGTATTCTATAATGTTCCCTGCAGGGTCTATTATGTTTTCTATTTGGCCGTAAGCATTGCGTACAAATTCAATTGATTTCCCGCTTGAATGAATTATGCCATTTTCGGTATAAGTGAGCGTATGGCCATTCGGGTCTATCACTTTATCAACGCCAAAACCTTGGTTTAAGAAATAAACGTAGCCATTTTTAGTGGTGAGCTTATATCGGTTCGGGTTGACGGGGCTTGAAAAATAACCCGTTTCGACTAAGTTGCCTCCATTTAAGTAAGCGGTTGTCTCATCTAAAGCTTCTAATTTAGATTGAGTATCGCCCATGGCATTGAATACAAGGCTCACGTCTTTAATCGGGATTACGTTGTTACATTTCGGTGAGGCCGCCATCTCAAATTTTTCAACGTCTCCGCCTGGTAAACTTACCGAAACAACGGGCGCGCCTTGAGGCTCAACACAGAATACGGGAATAATTCCAAAAGCTCCTGAGTATTCATTCAGCGCCCAATGGCTGCCAGGCACTCGTGATTCGTGTACTTTTACATCTTGGTAGCCAACACTCCAGCCATAGCCAAAATCGAGTCGTTCATGGCGGCGGCGACTATCGTATGTACGGGTTACTCGAATCGGGATGCCAGCGACAGGTACATTGACATCTTCAAACGTAATACTGAAGTTACCAACTTTAAAATCACCCTCCACCAACAAATTTACGCCTTCCTGCGTCACCAAGCCATTGGTGTCTTCTGCAAAAATAACTAACTGGTATTGTCCATTAGTAAGCAAGGTTGGATCAAATTGGCCAATCACACCGTTATCGACATTTGAGTTGCCTGTCGCAATTATTTGGTAGTCGGTTGGTGCGCTGTCTTGTTCGCTGACAATTAATTGCCATTGGCGAAGGTTGGCGTCTTGAATCGTTGCAATAACATCGGTTGGCGCGGTCACTGTTGCGTTATCGGTTGGACTATGCAATGTGATTGTCGGTGGCGTGCTATCGGATGGGTCAACGACCGTAAAGTAATCTTCCTCGGTAATTGTTTCAATGCCGTCGGTTACCGTGCCAATTACCGTACTGATGCCATATTGGTTGGCCAGTACATTGGTGCGGCCGTAGGCATCTAACGTGTATTCGGTTCCATTAACGGTGACCGTTTTAAACAGGGCGTTTTGGCCGCCGTTGGCTAACAATTGAATGGAGACAATATCGCCAAAGTTTGGATGTTGTGGTTCAACATTTAAGAAGGCATCAATCGGTAATGCGGTGTCGGTTACGGCAATGGTGTAACTTTGTAAGGCTCGAATATTACCGTCGTCTGCAAACACAACAACATCGTGAATACCAATTTGATCGGCCGTTGGTGACCAAGTTAAAAGATTATCGGCTAACGTTGCGCCAATGGGTAATGTTAACGAGCCATAACTTAGTGAGTCGCCATCTGGGTCTGTCGCGGTAATGGCGTATTTGTAGGCTTGGTTTTGCACGGCAACGGTCAACGGTGTGCTGGTGATGATCGGTGCTTGGTTCTGGCTACCATCCGCAATGACATCGAGTAAAAATGTTTGCGTAACCATAGCGCGGTTGTCGCTGACTTGAACACTTAAAGAGTGGGTGCCTATTTGATCAATCGTCGGTGTCCAACGCAAAGCACCATTTTGAT
This sequence comes from Reinekea marina, assembly GCF_030409715.1. NCBI lineage: Bacteria > Pseudomonadati > Pseudomonadota > Gammaproteobacteria > Oceanospirillales > Saccharospirillaceae > Reinekea > Reinekea marina. The sequence continues at coordinate 1,114,710 of NZ_JAUFQI010000001.1, read as the reverse complement.
TTAGAGAAGTGCCTTCAATAGCCGAGGCTAAACTGTAAACCAGCGTGTCACCATCGGCATCAACGGCGATAACGTTATATTGGTATTCTTGGCCGACAATCGCCGGTGAAGTAGGGCTACTGATAATCGTTGGTGCTTGGTTAGGAGCCACGATAGAGTTTACATACACACTAAACGATTGCGTGCTGGCTGCGCCGCGCGCATCGGTGGCTTTTAGGGTGACTTGGTGAGCTGTATCCCCCTGGCTGAGTAACGGGGTCCATTGAATGCGATCGCCAACTAATGTCATGCCTTCAGGCGCGTCTAGTAAGGTTAGCGTGATTGCATCGCCTTCAGCATCGCTGGCGATAATGAGGTAGTGATACGGCTCGTCAACGTAACTCGATAAGCTCGGTTGAGACTGTATTAAAGGTGCGCTATTGGCGGTGTCGTTTACTGGTAAAGAGAGTTTTTGCCAAGCAATGCCCCCACGCCCATCATTTACGTTCACCGTGAGTTCAATGGTGTTGCCAATGTCATCAACTGTTGGCGACCAAGACAATAATCCGCTCACGCTATCAATGAGTATGTCGCTACGGTTACTTTCTATGCTGTAGGTGAGGGTATCGTTGTCTGCATCGGTGGCTGTAACAGCATAGGTAAATGGTACGCCGGCATAGACTGAGCCATTTGGAATGCTGGTAATCACCGGTGCCGAGTTTTCAATAACCGCTGCATTCACATACACACTAAACGATTGTGTACTGGCTGCGCCGCGCGCATCGGTTACTTTTATCGTCACGTTTGGTGCCGTGTCGAGTTGAACGCTAGACGGTGACCATTGAATAAGGTTGCCGACTAAGCTCATGCCATTGGCTTGTTCTAATAACTCGAACGTAAATGCATCTCCGTCTTCATCGCTGGCGATAATAGAATAGCTATAGGGTTCATCGACATAGGCAGATAAATTAGGAACCGAAGAAATAATCGGTGGGTGGTTGGCGCTGGCGTTCACGGGTAGCGTTAACTTTTGTATGGCGATACCGCCGCGACTATCGTTAACCTGAATTTCAACAATAACGGATTGACCAACGAGATCGAAAGCGGGTAACCATTGCAGCACACCATTTTGATTGATGGTTATCGCGGGTTCGTCGGTTATGACGGAATAGGTTAGCGCATCGCCGTCCTCATCGGTAGCAATCACGGGGTAGAGATATTCTTTACCCGCGTACACAACACCTGATGGCACACTGGTGATTATGGGCGCATGGTTCGGTTGTTGGCTATCGATAACGTCTATTAAGAAGTATTGCTTGGTAATCGCACCGTTTTGGTCAATCACACTGACTTCGGCTGATTTCAATCCTAAGTCCGACTCAACAGGTGTCCATAAAATTAAACCGCTGTCGGCGTCAATAGAAAGGCCGGGTTGCGTTCGAGACATAAAGAATTGAATGGCATCTCCGTCTGGATCGGACGCAATCACTTGATAGCTGTATTGGTCTCCTAAGTTGACCGATTCCACCGGGTCTGAAGAAATAATGGGCGCATAATTGTCTGCGGTGGTAACCGTTATTAAAATAGTTTGTTCTGCTGAGGCGCCAACTAAATCATAAACTTTAACCAACACTGGGTAAGCGCCAATAGGTAAACCATCGCTTTCAAGTTTGCCTGTATTTGCATCGATGCTGATTTGGACAGGAGCGTTTAATAGTTCGTAGCGATGATCATCGCCGACATCAGCATCACTCACGTCGATATTAAAACTAAAGCCTGCGTTTTCAGTCGCGGTGAAACTCGCAGAACTGATAATGCTTGGGCTATCGTTTACATTCGTAATAGAGGCGGCAAAAGTTTGTATATCAAATAGGCCCGCTTCGTCATAAACACTGGCTTGCATAACGACTGCACGCGTTTGGTTGTTGTCGGTGAGGCATTCATTGCTTTGTTCATTGGGAGTGACATCTACGCGAATGGTCTGCTCAAGAATATCCGTATCGGCAATCGTTATTGCGACTGTTTGCGATTGACTATTTAATAAACCGTTGACACTCACTTCGCCTAATAAAGTATCGCCAGTCCAACTGTGTTCGTGGGTAAAGGTTACATTTATGGCACCGGTAATGGGTGCTAACCCGCGATTGAGAACTGTCGCAAAAATTTGCGATGTTGCTTCATCAAAGCGAATATCATGTACCGTTAAATCGGCTTGTCCAAGTGCAGGACGGTCTGGGAACGTATTTAAACGGAACGTGTTATGCGTTAGCCAAGATTTAACAGGGCTTGCCGGAACCGTTAAATCGTCGTTAATGTTATTGATGTTATAAGCGTGCTGATTCCAAATTGAGCGTGTGGGTGCCCAGTTGTTTTCTGAGCTTTCTAAGACGCGCAACGTACCTGAAATGTTACTTGAGCCGACAATAATTTCAGCATAACCATCGTTATCAACATCGGCGATGACCGGATATTCGAGTGTGGTACCGGATCGATTGCTTTCTTCTATTAAAACTGTGCCCGTCTCACCATCATAAACACGTAAAAAGTATTCATCTGCATATACTACTTCAATTTTTCCATCACTATTGAAATCAAACAGACTGGAGCCGGTTCGATGCGATGAAGAATCACGTGTTGGCGAGAACCACTTCAAAGTACCGTCGTGTTCAAATACAAAATAGTATCTCGCCCCCGCGACGCCTATTTCAGGTAAACCATCACCATCAAAATCACCAATGGTTGGTGCGCCGCCATATCCACCGCCTGTTAAGCTTACATTTTTCCAAATTACGCTGCCGTCATGATTAAACAAAGAGACTTGACTGCCTCCGACTAATACAATTTCGCCAAATTCATCGTCATCGAAGTTACCGACGGCTGTAAATCCGTCAGAGTTGAGCTCACCTACATGAGCTTTCACGGTACCGTCATGGCCGTAAATGCTTCTGCCTGCAATGACTTCTTGGTAACCATCGAGATCAACATCAGCGACAACAGAATTAAAGCCATAATTTCGATCGCCACCGAAATCTTTTGTTCCATTCCAAAGCTTTACTCCATTAGTGCTAAATACAGCAGACCCTACAATAATTTCAGCGGTACCATCAGCGTTCAAATCTGCAATTGCGACGCCATCACGCGGGTAAGTCATCGCGGGTAAACCCGTCGCTACTTGCCAAATTAACTGGCCATCTGAAGAGACTTTAAGGAGTTGTGTTCTTTGATTGTTCGTTACAAATATTTCTGGGATACCATCTTTATCTGTGTCGGCAACCGCTGTACTGCCGTAAAATGAATTATTTAATCCAGTTTTATTCCAATGAATTTGACCTGTAGCGCCATCTGCAACGGTAAGGGCTGGTTGCCCGCCCTGACTAACTACAAATATTATATCGGTGTCATCGTGTTGGTTAATTAAGCCATCATTATTATCATCGGTCATTTGAGCGACGTTGACCGGCCCAAACACATGGGCATTAGAGTTCGGGTAATTAAGCGACCATTTGACAACTGACGTAATGCCACCAATATTTTGATCAATCACACCAATGCATTGATCATTGGTCTCCGTCATCGGCTCAACGAACTGACTCGCACCCACCCAGTTTAGTAAACCGGAATTTTTATTAATCCAAGAACCTTGAGGGCTTTTTTCAAGGGCGTATTTTAAAACATCGTTATTTGGATCTATGGCGTCTACATCGTATTCGTAACCTGTTTGTTCATTCCCTTTTTCTACAGCGATGGAGACTATCGAAGGAGGGTCATTTGCAAATACCACAAAGGTTATAGTTTGCGTCGCCGTTGCTCCGCGTAAATCTTCGACCTGCACTACAATTTCGTAAGTGCCGGGCGCTAAACTGCCTGGTGCGGCGGTGACTACACCTGTTTTTGCATCAACATAGACATTGGCAGGGCCGGAGATAATGCTGTAGCGATGGCCGTCTCCCACATCCCCGTCTGTAATTTCAATTTTGTACTTTAATCCTTGACCACCTTGGTGCTCCGAAGGTGCTTCACTTGTGATTAGCGGAGCTTCGTTAACATCGATAACGTTCAGTGCGTAAATTTGCGTATCACTTTCATTGCTAGGGTCGGTCACGCGCGCGCGTACAATGGCTGCATGAGAGCTGTTGTTGGTGATTTCGCATTCGTCTAAAGTACTTGCGCTAGCCAAAGTGATATAAACATGGTCGGTTAAACGATGGTCTTCTACGTCTATGCTGGGTTGTTGTATTTCGCCACTGAGTAGGTTGGTGAGTAATACAGAGCCTAACAAGTCGCCCTGATCTTCCTTGCCATTATAGAAGTTCACTGTGATAGGCGCCGTGATATCGGCTAAACCACGGTTGCTTATGGTGGCGCTTAACGAATGTACACCGCTTTCTCGCTCAAGCAGGTGAATTGTCCCTGCATGTATATCTGGGTTACCTAAGTGTTCCATGGCAATAGGTAAATAAGCCATAACTAAGCTGGTGGTGGCCAAATGGGTTGTGAATAATCCGCTGTTGGTTACCCATGTACCATTAGCTGATTGAGAATCGAGTAAATACTCAATGTTGCTGGTAACGGCGGTATCTGTCAGTGGTGGATCTAAATAATTTAAAGCCAGGCCAACCCAGGCAGATGTTAGTGGGTCTGCGTTATTACTGTAACCGTATCGTGCCCAACCGCCCGTAGTGACTTGGCGTTCTCTTAAGTGTGAATCAGTAAACGCAATGGCATTTTGAATTTCCATAGCGCGAAGTTCGTCACTCACAAAAGGTAATAGCTCCGCCAATGCAATTTGACGAAAGGCGAGCCAAAGTGTTTCATTTTCATTGCCGTAAGCGCGTGCGAGTTCAAAGTTAATAATGCTCGGAATACGTGCAATAAAATTATCGGCATAGGTTTGTTGTTCAGGTGAAATTGAATCTAGGTTTTGTAAGTCTTTTAAATAGCGGGCACCCGACAAAGCAACAACGGAAGTAATAGAATCGTAGTCGCGCATCCAGCCTGAATTGTGATCTTGAGACCAAAAAACTTGATCGCCATTGGTATTCTGGCGAGCCATCATAAAGTTAAGTGCTCGGCCTCTAACGTCCATTGTTCGTTCAATCTCAGGCACAAAACTTAACGACCAAAGAGCGAAGGCTGTTTGAGTTTTTGTATATTGAGGATGTGAACGACGTATTGAGCCATCAGAGAGTTGACTCGACAATAACTCGGTTAGCAAATATTCGGCGGCGACTTCGTTTACATCTGCTTTGTCTTTCGAGGCCTGTAAACCCAATAGCGATTGTGTTTGAACATGGCAGCCTAGGCAGCCATTGGCGTTGTGCCAATTTACAGCTTCGCGTGCGGTAAATACGCTTGCGCTCTCTAATGAGGCTTTTACTTGCTGAAATAACGGGGCTATGTAGGCTTGATCATTATTTTCATCGCCTTCTTCATATTCTTTTACTGACCCTGTCGGTACGACATAGCATTGTTTATTAAAATCAGGAACAGATTGGGTCCAACTGGCGTCTGGTTGCCAATTTATTTTTCCGGTTGCCGTGTCGATCGCCATACCAAATGGCATTTGATCTAAAGAGTACGCAAGTACATCATATTCGTTTGGATCTTTTGCAACCACACTGTAACCATAGTCGGCGTATTCGTTGGTTAGCTCAATAGGGGGGGAGATTATGACCGGTGGTTCATTGACTTTTATGACTGTAAAATAAACAGTGCCTATATTGGAAAGATTAGTGCCCGCATCATTTGGACCATTGGCTAAATCATCAGCTTGGAATAGCCACTTGTCTTCACCCGAAAAGCCAATGTTTGGTGTATAGGTAATAACACCGTTGTTAATGTCAATGGTGCCGTGTTCGGTAGGGGTATGAGTTAGCAAGTGGTAATTGTCGCTATCAATATCGGTCACGACTGGGCTAAAACTTATATCTGTATTGCCATCTAGCTCAAAGGCACTGTCTGTGACGATAGGGGCATCGTTAACAGGTAACACGTCAATGGAAACAGTGGCTTCATTTGAAATTTGTTCACCGTCATGAACTTGATAGGTAAAAGCGTCGTTGCCATTGAAATTCTCTCTGGGAGCATAGGTATAAAAATCGCCGTCAGTCGTTAACTGCCCTTCAGAAACATAGGAGTTTAGCGTGTGGATAAGGGAATCATTGTCAGCATCGTTGATCGGGAGTTTGAACGTAATTTGATCGTCTTCGTTTACTTGTACCGATAAGTTTTGAGCTGAAGGTCTATTGTTATAGCAGCGAGTGAAACGTTCGAACTCAAAGCTAATATAGCCTTTGCCATTTAATTTGTAATCGGTTAAACGCACAATTGCAAACGCTGAAACTAGGTAATCTAGGTTTGAACCATGGTCATTATAATGTGAATAAAGGGGTAAAATAATATGTGTGCCGAGTATTGCATCCATACCCGTGCGAATACTTTTAGAGTTTTTAACGCCAGGTGCGCCTTCAACCCAATCCCCTATATTTAGCTGGTGGTCGCTGGGTTGATTAGGATTAATGTAGGTATCTGAATTTCCTGGCGAAACTAATCGAGACGCTACTGAATTTGCATCGTTAGTTCCATTCCAAGATAACCAATTATAATTACCTGGGCCTGTGCCTAACGGGACTTCATTAAAAACAGTGCCTGTTTGCGCGCTATTTACCAGTTCATAGGGTAAGGTTATGGGATATATCGAGCAAAAATAGGGCTCAATAGTTACATCAGGTGTCTCAGCAAATGAATTAGCCTGCAGATAGGAAGCTAAAAGAAGGGCAGCCATAAAAATATGCGCACGCAGCGAGAACATATTTACATCCTTGTTAATGAGTCGATTTATTTTTAAACACTGTACGCTAATACCCGCCTTACATAAAGCTGACATTTAGATGTACGTCACACTAATTTAAAATAAAACTCAATAAATCAAATATTAAACATGTGTAGCTCGGAAAACCTGAATGAGGTGACAACCCTGCTCAAAACTATAATTTCCATTTTTTAGGTAGTCTAACTTTAAAGTTACATTCAAAGCATTTTAATTAGCATTATTTATTGAATGAGGCAGTGACAATAAGCAGCACACACTTGAAGGCACCGCAAACATCAGCAATATAGCAAAAATTGACGTCGCATCGTTTGGAACACCACTCCATACAACTAATAATAAAAACAATACTATGCCCCCTATCAACCCTATTACGAAATTCCGTAACGGATACTTATTTCGTAGTACCAAATACAGCGCCCAGTTTACAGCGCACCCCAACAATGCAGGTATAAATCCAATCATGTAGGCAAACAGTAGGGTGTCCAATGGGTTATTACCTGAAAGCACTGCAAATATCAAAGCGCTCACGAATGGGCCCACAATTAAAAAGACGGCTATTGAATATAAAACTGATTTAATAATAGGTTCACCTCAAAAAAAAAGGCTGCTATAGCTGCCATAAACCATGATCATTCCCGCCCTGTAAGTAGATAGCGAACGTGCCCTTTCCTGGTATTTCAGTTGGTGGCATGGCTATTTTGCCACCACTTTTTTCAACGGCTGCAACGGCTTCTTCAATGTTATTGACCAACCAGTATGGGCGCACCACTGGGGCTTCTGTTTCTCGCATAGGGGCTCTAACCCCCACTAAGCTGCCATCAGCCAAAGTTGCGGTTCTAGCATCTCCGAGCATTGGGTCTTTTTCGGTAAACTGCACATTGTGGGTGGCCGCATAAGCGGTACAAACCGCCTCTACATCGTTGGTAACTATTTCAAGGTATTGAGTTTTCATTTTAAACTCCACTTAGTTATTCGAATGAATAAACCCTTTTATTTTTTCACCAATTACTGGTCTTCAAAAATCTCTTCGATCGTTAATTTAAACAATCGAGCCGCTTTAAAGGCCAGTGGCAAACTCGGATCAAACTTATCTTTTTCGATGGCGTTGATCGTTTGCCGTGATACCTCCAGTTTTTCAGCTAAATCGGCTTGTGTCCAGTCTCGTTCGGCACGCAACACTTTGAGTTTATTTTTCATTCGTACCTCTTATTCAACGTGATCAAGGTACCCATATAAGTAAAGCTTATCAGAACAACAAGATGAGAAATTTCGAATTCGATATCCCAAGCGCCTGACGTTTCCATCATCGATAAACTTAATCCAAATACAACCGCAACACCCAAGGAGATACCCATCGCGATCATTTGAATACGTCTTTGTAACTCGTCTAGCGAGCTAATATGCTTAATATTTGCAATGATCATCCCTACCCCGGCAAGGCTGTTTATGCAAATCGCAAAAAAGGTTATCCACGTTGGTTGCCATAAAAATTCAGGTCCAAATGTGACTAATGCCGTCGTTAACACCCAACCCAACGTGGCAATCGCCAGTATTTTGGTCGTGCGTTTAACCTTTGCTTCAAAACTTTTTTCCACTGTGTTTGTCATTTCCATCCCCCATTAAAGTAAAGCTCACTTGACTTAAAGTAATACCCAAATATCTTTATGTCAAGTAGACTTTACCTTCAAGATTGTATTTAGTCACTCACAGAGGAAATGGCTGCAGAGGTGTTAGATTAATTTAAGGCCTCTAGGGTAAAAATGCGCTCAGCTATGCAAGGCAGTTAAATAAATCACTGCTCCAATGGCGGGACTCTTTCTGGGAAATTATTTCTATTCGGCTTTCGGGGTATTCATCTAACACCCACTCTTGAATGCCTTCGCGAGTTTTATTGTAACTGTAAATGCCTTTTTCGGTGATAAACACCGCTTTTAGGCGCTCTGAGTTTGTTTGTTCGACAAACTGGCGTACTTTTTCGTATGAGAAAATTTTACTTGGAACGATCCGCCAACCAACACTGATAAAGCCCTCCCCTTCGTTAACGGCTTTAATCACACCGCTGCTAGGGAGTTCTTGCTCGCCCGCCAAGGGGCGGCTACTGGGTTCATGATGATGGTGATGATGTAAGCGGGATAAATCATAACCTGTTTTTCCTTCAAGCAAGTTATAATCTACGGCGCCATATTCGGTTAGCACAATATCTACCTGTGCTTTGGACAGCTGCGCAACGTAGCTTTCCAAATTATGTCGATCAGACTCACCATACAAGTCTGCTTTGTTGCCCACTACGATATCGGCAATAACTAATTGCTGGTTAAACGTTTCATGTTCGGTATAGCGAGGCTCCGCTAAATTTCGGGCATCAACTAAGGTGATTGTTTTTTGAATATCTAACACGCTTTGGTAATGGCTTTCTGACAATGCCTTTAATACTTCTTTAGGGTGCCCCAAGCCTGTCGGCTCAATTAACAGTCGATCGGGTTTTGAACGCCGGATTAATTCGTTCAAGGCTATTTTCATAGGCAAACCAGCGGCGCAACACATACACCCACCCGGAACTTCAGATATGTACACGCCCGTCTGTTCCGAATGTTTAGCACCAAATAATGCACCATCGACGCCTATTTCACCAAACTCATTCACTAAGACGGCCCAACGCTCTTGCTCTGGCTTATTTTTCAACAAATGTAATATGGCAGACGTTTTTCCTACCCCTAAAAAACCTGTAATTATGTTTGTAGGAATAGCTTGCAGCGGCTCGATAGCTTTTGTCATCTTCATTAGTCCACAACTGATATTTAAATATTAATCACGGTTTACGCCGAAAGGCTGCACTGCGTACAAATGCAATTTATTTCCAATTGTGGCGAATCTAATTTAAACCCTGCAGCCGAACCGCTATTTTTAAGTTCTTCAAACGTTGCCGGTTTAATCACAGCTTCTTCTACTTTGTTGCATGTTGAGCAGATAAAAAAGATAGAATCTTCGTGAGATTCGCAGCAGGTAATGTGAGAGCAAGACACAAATTTATTAGCCAACTGCAACTTATGCACCAAATGTTCACTCTCTAAAAATTCTAAAATTCTGTAAATAGACATGGCAGGAGGTGCTTCGCCAAAATCGTCTTTATAGCGATCTATAATATCATAGGCCGATAACGCTTTATCTGATTTTAGCAATACCGATAACACCTGCTTACGCTTGGGCGTTAAACGCGCGCCCTTATCCTTACATTGCTGTTCGGCGAGCACCAAACTAGAATTTACATCATGGTCATGGCCGCAATTATGTGGGTGCATGGACATTATTCCTCAGCCTAAAATCAAAAGCATGGCTCGCAGCAAACATACGGTTACCGCGGCACGTAACCGCTGCACAATAGCATTAGCTGCTATGCCAATCCAGCGTCGCCAATCTTTAAAGCCCAGCATAACCGACTAATAACCAGCCATAGGTCGCTCGCCAACTAACCGCATGTAACCCCTGCGTCCTGCGGCAATTATTAAGAATAAGCACGTAGCAATAGAGACCATGGTTGGACCCGTTGGTGTGTCGAACAAATAAGATGCCCACAGCCCAAGCAAGCTAGACATTGCCCCAATTATTGCGGCTGCAATGGCCATTACTTCAGGAGTTCGGCTTAAGGCCCTTGCAGCGGCCGCCGGAATAATAAGCATGGCAACAATAAGCAGAACGCCCACTATCTTAATGGCAACGGCCACCACTATGGCCAAAGATAAGGTGAGAATTAATTGTTCGCGCTTGGGAGACACGCCACTGGCAATTGCTAATTCTGGGCTTAAAGTGACCAACAACAAATTAGACCAGCGGTGTGTCATTAACCCAATAACCAACACCGCACCGACCCAAATGGTGATCAAATCAACTTTGCTGACGGCTAATATATCGCCGAACAAATAGGCCATAAGGTCTATTCGAACACCCGAAACGAAAGAAACAGAAACTAAACCCACTGCTAATGCAGAATGGGCCAACACACCCAATAGGGTATCCATTGCATAACCACGGTTGGCTAATTTTAGCGACAGCAATGCCATGATCGATGCCGCAAACAACACGCTGGGCAACATAGGTAATGATAAAACTAACGACAGCGCAACGCCTAAAATTGCTGCGTGTGCCGTTGCATCACCAAAGTAGGCCATTCGACGCCAAACCACAAAACAACCTAAAGGCGCAGCCGTCATGTTCACACCTAAGCCCGCCAGAGCAGCACGAAACATAAAATCATCCAGCATGCTCGACCCTTTTATGTGGCTTCGCTATGTGACGATGTTGATGATGTTGATGATGGTACAACGCTAGATGCTCTTCACCCGAGCCAAATAACTCGATGTATTCAGAAGATGCGCTGACATGATCGGGCTTGCCCTGGCAGCAAATGTGTTTATTTAAACAAATAACCCGATCCGTTTGGCGCATAACAATATTAAGATCGTGACTGACCATTAAAACGGCACAGTTAGTCTCTTGACGAATACGATCAATGTGCCGATAAAAAGCACCAATACCGCCCTGATCTAATCCCTGTGTTGCTTCATCTAATAACAATAAATTAGGTCGATCTAACATGGCTCTTGCCAATAAAATGCGCTGAAACTGACCGCCCGATAAGCCAATTATTTGTTGATGCTTTATACCGGGTACGCCCGCGTTAATTAAGGCGGAGGTTATGTCACTATCGTTTTTTTTGACGGGTAAGTTTAAAAAGCGGTTTACGGTCATCGGCAGCATAGCTTCTACATGCAACCGCTGCGGGACATAACCTAAGCGTAAATTTGGGTGGCGCTCAATTTGCCCCGCAGAAATATCTATTGCGCCAATCAAGGCTTTTAAAAGCGATGTTTTACCTGAGCCGTTAGGCCCAACAATGGTCACGATTTCACCCGGCTCTATTGCAAAGGTGATGTTTGATATCACTTTTCTGCCCATGATATGAGCGCTTACGTCTTTGGCGACTATCAGCAAGTTAATCTCCCAGCTATAACTCTCTACCTATTTTTATGAGCTTGTTCATAGAACACAATATGAACCTTCCTGAAGTATTGATATGATACAACATATCATTTAGCATGCACAACCTATCACTGGAGCAAAAACCACTGCACATCAAAAGGACACAATATGCTGTTAAAGAAACTTGTTTTATCAACCATCGGATTCACAATTTCAACGGCCACATTCGCCGTAACGCCCAACGTAGTGACCGATATTGCACCTGTTCACTCCCTGGTTACACAGGTTATGGAAGGTGTTGCCAAGCCGACTTTACTGGTAAAACCAGAATACACCCCGCATGAATACACAATGCGACCTTCGGAGGCTCGCGCGTTATCAAAAGCTGATGCTGTTTTTTGGATAGGTGAAGACTTAACGCCCTGGTTAGAAAAATCACTCGATACCTTAACTCCTTCAGCGGTTAAGGTGTCTTTGCTTGAAGTTGAAGGCACAACGTTGCACGCCTTTCGTGAAGGCGCAACGTTTGAAGCGCACGCTCATGATGACCATGAAGAACACGAGCATGAAGAGCATCACGATGATGAGCATGAGCACCATGATGACCACAAAGAACACCATCATGAAGGCAACGACCCACACGCTTGGTTAGACCCAGTAAACGCCCAAGTCTGGGTAAGAGAAATTGCCTTAACCTTAGCGACTATAGACCCTGTAAATGCCAGCACTTACCAAGCAAACGCAGACAAAACGGTCGTAAACCTACAAAACTTAATAACCCGCAACCAAGCCATTGTGGGTGAATCTGATTTAAGCAATTTCATTGTTTTCCACGATGCGTACCAATACTTTGAGAAACGCTTTGATGTCAGCGCCGCCGGAGCAATTTCTATATCAGATGCATCTGACCCTAGCCCTGCAAGGGTTTCTGAAATTAGAGATACTGTGGCTAAGCTAGGCGTCAGCTGTATTTTTACCGAGCCACAATTTAATGCCAACTTAGTTAAATCGGTATTTAATGGAACAGACGTTGTTACTATGGGTGTCATGGACCCTCTTGGCGCAAATCTAAAACCCGGCAAAAACCAGTACGCTGAGCTGATTAACAACTTAATGACCAGCCTTCAACAATGTAAGCCTTAAGCAAACACCGTACTGCTCACTAGGGTCTATCTACTATGATAGACCCAGCGCAACCCAACAGACGAAAACGTTCGGAACACACTTTATGAAACCTAAACTACTGGCACTTACTTTTGTTGCTGCAATGCTTATATTTATAATTGCCTTAGGGTGGTTTTGGTCGGACACCATTTTACTGATTACCGATTTACAAACGATATTTCATAAACTGTTATCTAAGCATATTGGTCAATTCAATGAGCACCCTGCTTCAAACGGTTTCATTTTAATTGGTATTTCGCTCCTTTATGGCGTTTTTCATGCGGCGGGCCCTGGTCACGGCAAAGCCGTTTTAGTAACGTACTTGTCGACTCAAAAAGAAACGTTAAAACAAGGCGTTTTGATTTCCTTTTTGGCGGCAATTTTTCAAGCCGCGGTTGCCATTGCAATAGTTACGGTCGTTTCTGTATTACTCGACAAAACCTTTAGCCAAGCTAACCTAGTCAACATGCGTACCGAACAAAGTAGCTATGTTTTGGTCATGTTATTTGGATTCTATTTTGCCATTCACTCTTTACTAAGACTAAGAAGCCAGCTTTCTTCTGATAAGCAGGCACTTAACCACCACCCAACCGAGGGCAGCAACCACCAGCATGAGCACAGCCATAGTGACCAGTGCTGTAACCATACATTTGTTCCGCAAAATAAAGTTTCAACATGGCAAACCCTAGGCATTATTGCTTCTATGGGTGCAAGGCCTTGCACGGGCGCAGTGATGGTTTTAATTTATGCAAAAATTATTGGTATTTATTGGGTTGGCATTGCTGCAACGTTATTGATGGGGCTTGGTACTGGGTTAACAGTGGCCTTACTTGGGTTTTTAACCATTTACTTCCGAGATAGAATAAGCTCGCTAGTGTCCAAAAATGAAAGTAGTCATCACGCTCCATTAGCGTCTATCGCAATTTCTACCTTGGGCGGCACCGTACTTATATTTTTAGGCTGGAGCTTACTGCAAGCCTCTATGTTGCCGGCTACCCAGCACCCTTTATTCTAATCTATACTTAGCCAACGGCAAAAACAAAATGGTACTAATAGGCGAATGAAAAAACTAATTACTCTAAGCGTCATACTGCTCACTTTTTGTCAGCCCGTACAAGCTCACCCGCATTCTTGGTTACAATTAACAACCGACTTTGTCATCGATAACAACGGAGACATCAAGCAGCTTAAGCAACGCTGGATTTTTGACCCATACTACTCAACACTCACCATCGATGATTTAAAAAAGACACACGGCAACTTAGACATTGGGCTAGCCATACACGCAGACGGCATCATCAATAATTTAGAGTCATTCAACTATTATTCTCACCTAAGCATCAATAATGAAAACATACCCATAAACCGCCCAAGTAAATACCACTTATCATCAGCCAGTTTCGAGCAGGAAGCATTATTGATACTAGAAATGCACTTCGACTTGCCTAAAACAGCGATGCAATCAGCCGAATTAAAATGGCAAGTGTACGACCCAACCTACTACGTATCTATGCGCCACGACACCGCCAAACAGGTTCGCCTATACAATGAAAGCACGCTTGAATGTGAGCCAGAAATAATAGAAGCCGAACCCGATGAACAACTACGGTTATACGCAGAATCTTTAGACAAAACACAAACTGAAACCACGGGGCTAGGAAAGTTATTTGCACAGACGGTTGCTGTAAGGTGTTTTTAAATAGGATAAGAAGCGTAATCTACAGAATACGATTTCGCCCTGCGTCTTTAGCCTTATAAAGATTTTTATCTGCCTCGTCTAATAGTTTTTCCGCTCTATTTTGTGCAACATCACCTGTTTTTAAAGTTGATATTCCAATACTGACACCCAAGTATTCATTATTGCTGACTTGAATTTCATTGGTCTGATTGAGAATACGTTGAGCCCATATTAAAGCCGCGTCATAGTCAGTATCTGGCAATGCGGCCACAAATTCTTCTCCCCCAAATCTAGCAATAATATCGGAATCTCTAGAGTTGCCGGATAAAACCTTTGAAAATGATGTTAACATTGCATCGCCAAATACATGCCCAAAACGATCATTAATAGTTTTAAAGTTATCTAAATCCATAATGACAATAGACAATGTTCGATCGTGACGATTTTGATGTTCAATTAACGTCTCTAGTCGTTCAAAAAAATATCCACGATTATAAAGATTAGTCAAACTATCCCTAGTCGATAACGCATAGTTCTTTTGAATTTCATCCGACAGTATCAATGACATTAACGAGCCGGTCATTAGTATGGTATTGAAACAAAGAATAATCATGATAACGATCAAATAAAGTAGGGGGTCTACAACGACATAAGCCAGCGTTAGTGTAAGTAATCCTGCGAAGAAATGTATTATCAATGATAACTTTAAGATTTTCTCACCAAATAAAACATTCGATTTATCAATGACGACGAAGCGGTACCCCCATAGCACCACCCCCATAATCATCAATAGAGTACTGGTTCTAGAAACAACAGAATTGCTAGGGCCGATATCGATAGCATGAGAGGCAACTTCTATGGCGATATACGTCGATATAAAAATCGACATTAAAGCCCAAGTGCGTCTATTACCTAATTGCCCTTGTCGGCTTATTAGCCCCGCCAGTAAAATAAAGTAAGCGACAATAACGAGAACGTTGCCAACAACATTACCAATTACAGGGTCGACGATGGGTAAGAGAGCACCAGCGATGTAACTGCAAGAAATCACAACAAAGTAAAAAATAAAGTATTTAATGCCAAATAAATTACTGGTGTCGACTTGCCTAGCCAGATAGGTAAAGAAACTAGCTGCGGAAACATTCAGCAAAAAAACGGTTCCTACGAATGCCAAGAGAAAAAGCTGCTCACTCAAAAGTTATGCTCCAGTAGCAATAATACGGTGTTCTGATAAATACAATTCATAAACTATAGACTAGGTTTCGCCGCTCCCCCAAAAATCCCCTATTTGCAAATACAATCATCGTTTCAACTAAGAGGTTAAAACGCAGCTTAGTTTAGCGGATGCAGCCTATAACACCTACCAGTTCTCGACCCTATTACAAAGGGTTCAAAAGCCGCGCTGTTGGCATTTCTTACTAACATCTCCTTAATTAGGTGACTTTGTCGATAGCACTGGCTAGTTATGCGCTAATTTCAGCCCTACGATTCCGGCACAAATCAATGCTAGGCTAACTAACTTGAGGGCATCAATAGGCTCTTCGAATAATATAATTCCTAGAATCGCTGTACCCACTGCACCAATACCGACCCAAATGGCGTAGGCCGTACCAACGGGCAATGTTTTCAGAGCAAAACCCAGCAAAAGAAAACTTAAAACTAAGGAAATCAAGGTGCCAACGGAAGGCCATAACTTCGTAAAGCCGTCTGTGTACTTTAACCCCACAGCCCAGCTGATCTCTAACAGGCCAGCTATAAATAAAATTAACCAGTTCATATAACCCTCTCAATTGATTTTGGGGCCGTCCCCTAATGAATCTGAGAGTTGAGGTCGTCCTCACGTCACTTGCTACTACCTATAACGCATTAAGAATAGAATACTAAACAGTGCCTTTTATTCTTGCCATTGCAATTACATCACAATAGTGACCATTTCTAAAGGCATACTGCTTATGAACGCCTTCCTTTTTAAAGCCAAGTTTTTCATACAGTTTTATAGCGGCTTTATTATCATCAAACACAGTGAGCTCAAGCCTAAGAATCGCCATCCAGTAATCAGCAATATCGATTACTTTTGTCATTAACGCCGTGCCTATGCCTTTGTTCGCATAGTCATCGTGAACTGAAATTCCCAAACTGCCAACGTGCTTCCGCCTTACATTTTGCTCTAACATTAACCCTGTAATCGCGACGACTTTACCACTTACTTCTGCAACAAAAAGATGCCTGTATGGCGACTGATTCGTCAATTTTTGCTTCCATAGCTCTTCAGAAGGCAAAGGCAACTGTAAAGTACCTGAATAGGCATTTGTCATTGAATGAATCTCTTGAATGTCGATGTAATCTCGTATTTCTGCTTTTCTAATTTTAAATTCCATTTAGATATCTCTGTCATTATAACTGGAAAGTGTTGCGCACCCTTGATCAATAGTTAATAAATAGATACAACAATTTATACATTTAAATTGAAAGAAATTTGCACCTAAAAATCACACTATCAAATACTCATTGGTGAGTAAAACTTTAGCACTGAATTTCAATTCACTGTAATCGGGAAGGTCGTGTTATCAACAAAGGTTATTAGAAAATTAAAAGCTATCAAAACAAACGACTAACGGATTGTTTAATAGCTCAGTTAAGTAAGAATATCTCTCGGACTATCAAGAATGAATCCTATTCCCCGCCACCAATATGAGTACCATCTAAACTGCTACCTACTGAAAATCTTTTCGGGCTAGGTGATGCCGAAGAAGAGCTTTTACTTTTTACAAAATAGATAAGCCCTAAAATGAATAATATTACGCCAAGTAACGCGGCTATGGGGGCTATTGTAGAATAAAGCATGTCATCAGATTTCATGTCTATAAAAGGGGTAGACGTCGCCATTAAGATTATCGCAGTAAGTATCGTTTTCATCAGTAGCTTCCTTTTATTTGATTAATGAGGATTACGAATAAAATCCTGTAACTCTCCAATACCTTATCTACGAAAATGACATAAAACACCTAGCGGGTCAATTTAACAATGTTAAAGTACCTATACTTGCTTACTCAGAAAACTCACAATTTGCGCAATTTATAACTGATTTTTAGGGAGATATAGAATTTGATATGAGCGAATGCAATATATGTAGCGAATTTTATAGCCCAATAACGCAAAAACCCGCATAGAAGCGGGTTTCAGAGAGTCTGTAAATGGTGGGCCTTCGCGGACTTGAACCGCGGACCTGACGATTATGAGTCGTATGCTCTAACCAACTGAGCTAAAGGCCCTTACAGTGGCAGGCATTATACCGTGGTACTTTGACAAGTCTAGCCACCTTATTGATTTATATGAACTTTTTCGCTTTGGTCGATTAAAATTTAGCCTTCATTCCTTAAATTTTTGCTATTTCAACAGTTTTTAGCCTTTTGTAGCCACCATAGCTATGAATGGCTAAACCGTTTCAGTCGCTTTTAGTTTTGACGTTAAATCGCTCTACCATTCAAATATTCGTATTTTTGACACTTTTTCGCGTCAAAAATAAACTTTAACACTGTTCGCGTCACAAAAATTGTGTGACGGGACTCTTTCTTTAGTGACTTTTAAAAAATAACGATACTCTGATCACATATTGATCATTTTGAGTATCTGGTATGAGTAAAGTCATCTTTTCAATTTTTATGTCGGTAATGTTTAGCGCTTTGGCTCATGCGCAAACTTACAGTGTTGTGGGTCAAGCCAGTACTTTTGACATCAGCTATTCAAGCGATTATTCACAATCTCAAATAGATGTGATGAATGAAGCCGCAGCCTACTGGGCAGAGCAAGTTCACAGTGATGTTCCTATCCAGGTAACGGTTGACATCGTTCAACGCTACTATTGTTCTTTTGCCGATAATGCCTTTGTTCTTACCTCAGAGCCGGCATCGGCGGTCAATTTTGTTAACGCCCCTCAGGCGGATGTTAGCTACCCTATCGCTCTTGCCAATGCTTATGCTGGCTATGATTTGTTACCTAACCAGCCCGATATTGAAATTCGATACAACAGCCGTAATGTGCGAGGGGTTGGCCGTTGTCGCGATTTTTACCTTAAAAAAGATGCTAACTTTGAGCAGTTTGGCCAACTGTCACTCTATTGGGAAACAATTCAGGAGATTGCGCACGGCTTAGGCTTGTTTCCACTGACCGATTTTAAAACAGGTGCTCGGGCTAACAACAAGCCAGACATTTACACCTCTTTTGTTCGATCCGTAAAGCACGGAAAAATGGCACACGAGTTAAGCGCTACCGAACTGTATGATGCCGCTACCTCCTCTCGAAGCATAACATTTAACGGCACTAATGCTGTGGCGTATGCTCAAGAAAATTTCGGCTCGGGCATCATTGAAAATGGCGTCTCACTTTATTCAACGCCTTATTATAATCGCGGCACCGTAGCGGCGCATTTCAGCAGCGAAGTAGATAGCCAAACCACATTGAGCCTTCCTTATATTAGTGGCTATTTGCCAGATGAGGGCATTGCACTTGCGATGTTAAAAGATATTGGTTGGACTGTTGGATCAAACCAGGCGCCTGAAATCTTAAATCAACAAACCATTAGCTTTGCCGAAGATACTGCCTACACCTTGTCGTTATCCGATTTAATCGTTAGCGATGAACAACCAGAAACCCTATCGCTCGAAATAGAGTCCGGCAACAACTACCAAGTTTCTGGTCAAACCATAACGCCAAATTTAAATTTTGTGGGTAATTTAAACATCAATGTCCGCGTTAATGATGGAGAGTTTAAGAGCGAATGGTTTGCTGTAACGGCCACGGTATTAAATGTGAATGATGCACCTGTTATCACGGGGCAATCGGTCGTTAGCACCATTGAAGAGCAATCAATTACGCTTAGCATTGATATGCTTTCAATTACCGACGTAGATAATAGTGTTTTTACTTTAAACGTTTTAAACGGAACCAACTACAGTGCAAATGGTAACACCATTACGCCCGCTGAAAATTTCAGTGGAGCCTTATCTGTACCGGTGCAAGCTTTTGATGGAACTGATTTAAGCAACGTTTTCAATGTTACTGTCGATGTACAAGCCACAAACGATGCCCCTGTTATTGAATCGCAAAACATCTTGCAATGGTCCGAAGATAGCCAACCGGTAATTTCTACCAGCTGGGTTAATTTTACCGATGTAGATTCAACCCAATTCAGTTTACGAGTACTACCTGGCAATCATTATGACGTAACGACGAATACTTTAAGCTTGGAAGAAAATTTTAGTGGTGAGTTAACCATAGGTGTGCAGGTGTTTGATGGCCTTGATTACAGTGCGGTATTTTATGCAGCCGCTACTGTATTGCCAGTTAACGATGCCCCCCAACTAGCCGCCATTACCCCTCAGCAGACTGTGGAAGATATCAGTTTTTTTATTACTGAAGCGCTTCTAAACATTATTGATCCAGACAGCGACGCTTTCACTTTAACCATTGGCTTAGGCGAGCATTATCAAGTGGCCGGTCAAGAAGTTATTCCTAATGCCAACTGGTCGGGCGAATTGTCCATTCCTGTTACCGTGAGTGATGGTGAATTGAGCAGCCAAACCCAGGTACTCAATCTAAGCGTGGTTCCCGTCAACGATTTACCAGAGCTTACCACTGGCGAACTAAACCAAGTGGCTGTTTATCGCAACCATACTCAACAATTATCAGCGACCGATGTAGACAGCAGCACCTTAACTTTTAGTTTAGATAACCCTCCTACTTGGGCGAGCGTTACACCGGAAGGGTTGTTAAGCGTTTACGCCGATGCCCAAGCGGTAGGTGAGTGGCCACTTACCATTAAAGTATCAGATGGACAAAGCACCATCAGCGAGCAGCGAACCTTACACATTATAAACGATCCTACCGCTACCGATTTAACCTTAGAAGCGGTGGTCGAGCGTACTATTTGGGGCTTAAATGCATGGGTACCTGTTGAAATAATTGTCCAAAACAAAGGCCCTATGAGCGAAGTAAGTGCTCCCTTGGTTATCAGCTTTGATGGCGAGTGGCAAAGCCAGGATACCCGTTGCACAGTTATAGATAACCAATGCAACTTAACGGTTACCGATGCCAGCCGAATTAAATTATTGATTAAACAAACCACCGCGACCAGCTTGAACTTTCACGCTAGCTGGCAGCACAGTGGCTTTGAAATTAATGCTGAAAACAACCAAGCAACGATAGCGCTCACCTTTACCGATGCCCCGATCACGTCGCCACAATTTACGGTACCTAGTTTTGGGCAAGGCACTGTAAGAGCTATTGCACTTGCCAATATACAAGGCGGACGTTGGCCAGAAGTGATGTTTGCAAACGGTCCAACCGAGGCGAGCACAGCGTATCGTTTTGAAAAATCATTATTCCGCCCTGTTCTGCATACACACTTAGCCGATGCGTCTAACAGCTATGCCATGGCAATTACCGATATCAACAACGACGGTCACAAAGACTGGGTACTGGCGAATGGCCAGGGTGAACCGAATACCGTTTACTTAAACCAAGGTGATGGCCAGTTTGAATTACATGGCCTTTTGGGCAATAAAGATTCACGCGCGGTAACCTACGCCGACATGGATCGTGATGGCGATGTAGACTTACTTTTTGCCAATAATGAAGACAATAACACTTTGTACTTTAACGATGGTGCCGGTAACTTTACTTTAGCGGCCGAGTTCCCTGCTCGACGTTCGCGCGGTGTCATTGTTTATGATTTTAATGGCGATGGAAAACTCGATATTTTGTTTGCGAATCGCGGCTATCGTAACCGTATATTCTTTAACCGCGGTCGCGGTGCGGTCGTCCTTGGTCGTTCTTTTGAACGTTCAACAGAATCGAATGGCTTAGATTTCAATGAAGTATCGTTTGGCAACCCTGAAGATTTGACTAGCCATGTTTCACTCGCCGATTTAGACGGTGACGGTATCGCCAGTGATGTAGTTCTTGTTAATGAAGGCTCTGCCGAAATCGGCGCAAACATCCAAATTCACGCGGTCAACGCCAATGAAACCACGTCGTTACAACAAGAGCAACCCACCAGCCAAATCAACGACATGAGCATAGGTGATTACGATGGCGATGGTATTGATGAAATTGCGGTGCTGCATGCCGGCGGCGCACTGGAAGTGATGTCTAATCAGCTCAACACTGTTGAAGTAATGGATACTCAAGGAGCCGATTCTATTCTATTGGTCGATGTTGATGGCAGCGGAACCGCTGATGTTATCAGCGCGAACTCTCGCCAGGGTGATAGCCGTTTAGATTTTACCGGGGATGTTACCAACAGCGAGGACAGCGTAGCGAGTTCAACTACGAAACCATTACTCACTACCAACTCAACCAATCGGCCGAGTTTAACGAGCTCTAATAGCAAAGCGGGTGCATTCGGGGTTTATTGGTTGTTGTTGGGCATTGTACTATTAGTCATAAGACGTACTCGGTAGATATTGCCAGTGCGCCGATAACAGGTACAATCAGGGTAACTTCCTATTGAAAGGCCGTTATGCCAAAACCGTTACTGGTCGCCAAAAAAATACTGCAAGAATCCGCTCAAGCTGCTGATACACAAGAGCTGGTTCAACTTATTGTGAACCGTATTCGCTCCTCCTTAAATGTAGATGTGTGCAGCCTATATTTAGTGGACAGCAATGAGCACCTAACCCTGACAGCAACGGAAGGGCTGGCAGATGGCGCAGTAGGAAATATCAAGTTAGCATTTGGTGAAGGGTTAGTTGGCACTATTGCTCAACGCCAACATCTTATGAACCTGCCCTATGCAGAACAACACCCGAAATATAAATATTTCCCTGTCTCCGGCGAAGAACATTATCAAGGTTATTTAGGCGTTCCGATGATTCACCTAGGGAATACCCTAGGTGTATTGGTGGTACAGGTTAAAGAAACGCGGCGCTTTAGTGATGAAGAAGAAGCCTTTCTAGTGACCATGGGGGCTCATCTGGTGTCGAGCTTATCTGGCAACTTACAGAAATTGCTTGATATAGAATCTTTGAGTGACACCAGTAATATTCGTCGATTACGTGGTATTAATGGTGCGGCTGGCGTTTGTATTGCCAAAGGCTGGGTAGTAAAAGATGAGCTGTCATTAGAAAGCATACCCGAAAGATCCGGTTCAGGAGTTGAGTTCGAGCGCACTCGCATTGCCGATGCACTGCTATCCACACGGGAAGACCTTGACGGCGAAACACTCAATAACCATGGCGGCGATACGCTCAATGCGTTAATGGAAGTGTATCGACTTTTATTAGTTAGCCCCGAGTTAAGCGATGGTATTGAAGAAGAGCTCTTAGCAGGTGTCAGCGCAAGTACGGCGTTAAAGCGATCAATGTTAAAGCAAATCGCTGTGTTTGATGCCATGGAAGACCCTTATTTAAAAGCGCGCGCCGATGATTTACGCGTGTTGGCGATTCGAATATACCGCCAATTACAAAATTTAGAGCCCGAAATTATTGAAACCAATGAGCCGATCGTACTCATTGGTAAAAATATTTCTGTAGAACACTTTGCCAAAGTAGATTCAAAATGGATCGCTGGTATTGCCAGTAGCCAAGGGTCTTCGCTTTCTCACACATCTGTATTGGCCAATGCGTTAGGGATTCCAGCCGTTGTTGGGCTAGATGAACATAACTTAGATGACTTACACGGTACCGATATTATTTTAGACGGTAACTTGGGGTTACTGATTGCCAACGCTCCAGAGCCAATAATTGAAGAATACGAGCGCCTAATTAAGTTAGAAGCCGCTCGCCAAGCAAATTTAGCGCATTTAAAAGAATTACCGGCGGAATCGACCGATGGCAAAACCATTCGCTTGTTCTGCAACACAGGGCTATTAGCCGATATATCCCCCGGTTTGGAACGTGGCTCAGAAGGCATCGGTCTGTATCGCTCTGAAATTCCCTTTATGGTGCACGACACCTTCCCGACAGAAGAAGAGCAAGTAAAAATTTATCGTGGTGTATTAAAAGCCTATGCTCCAAAACCGGTAGTCATGCGAACGCTAGACATAGGTGGAGATAAAGCCTTACCCTACTTTCCCATACAAGAAGAAAACCCATTCTTGGGGTGGCGCGGTATACGCTTCGCGTTGGATTATCGGAATATTCAGCTCGATCAAATTCGTGCCATGTTACTGGCGAATATTGGTTTAGATAATCTACAAATTATGGTGCCAATGCTGAGCAATGAAGAAGAGCTGCTCAGTGTTCATCGTTTGGTAGATGAGGCTATCAGCCAATTGAAAGAGGAAGGCCAACCCGTTCACAAGCCGGCCATTGGTATCATGGCCGAAGTGCCAGCGGTGATTTGGATGCTGCCTAAATTACGAGACTACATAGATTTTGTCTCGATAGGATCAAACGACCTAACGCAATATTTGCTCGCGGTTGACAGAAACAATAGCCGAGTGTCCCATTTATACAGCCACAATCACCCAGCCGTGATTGATGCTATTTTCCTTATTGCTAAAGAATGCAAGCGCCTAAATATCGATTTAAGTGTGTGCGGTGAAATGGCTTCTGATCCAAAAGCAGTTTTATTGTTAATGGGCATGGGCATACGCACTTTAAGTATGTCGGCGTTTAAATTGCCAATCATTAAATGGCTCGTGCGCCATGCCGATACGCAAGAATGCCGCACCATTCTCGATCACGTTAGAGATTTATCAACAACCAAAGCCATTGAAGCTCACTTGCAAGCACACCTTGAAAAAATAGGTTATGCCAAAATGTTTGGGCGTCAGTAATGAAGCGATCACAAAGCCACGCCCTGAAGTACTTATTACTGTTTATCGGCTGCTTTGTTTTTGGGTCATTAGTGGGAAACCAACTAGTGACCTATTTAAACGTTTCGATTCATGCCGATCGTCAATTCTTTTCACAAGAAATACAGCAAGCACTCAAGCCCAATAACCCAAAAAATAGATCACTGCAAAACGCCATTTACCAACAAAGAATCGCTTACCTAGAAAATCAAACTGAAGAATTAACACAAAAAAAAGCCGCCGTTGAAGAATATTTAGTACCTTTGCAAAAACAGGTCACAGATTACCGACTGGCTTTTTCCGAAAAAACCCAGCAGAGCTTCGATGAGCGTTTAGACTTATATATTGAATTGGTCAAAAAACACAATCAGTTTGAGAGCGCTAAGCGTAACGAACAATTCATACCGTTAATAGAAAGTGACAGCCTCTTTTCTCTGCCGTCTATCCACAACGATCTTATCACCCAACAAGGCGGTGCTTTAGCGCAAGCCCATAACGAATTTATTACCGAACCTCGCAATGCCAGTATTGCCGCCAACTACGAACCCAGCATGCGTAATTTTTTTTCCCAGCAAAAAATAAGCAATGTAAAATTAGAATGTCACACCTCGATTTGCGCCATTCACCTTGGCCATCAATGGCAAGATCCTTACTACGATGGCATGGCTTACTTAAAAGACCAACTGCAATTACAACCTTGGTTTAATTTAACGCCTTACCAAGGTAAACATGAATACCGTGGCAGCGGCCAACACATTGGCGTTTGGTATTTTAAGGTGGCGCAATGAAACGAACTTGGTCTATTTTGCTGAGTGTGGCAATCATCGGCTTTATTGCAGGCTTTTTAACGACGCTGGCTTTACATCGCCAAGTTCGCCCTACTATAGAATCTAACCAGCAAGCGCTAGAGACCGCTATAGTTTCAGAATCGCCTTCGCCCGTATCTCAAGTTGAATTCGAAGAAGTTAAAACCTTGTTAAGCCAAAAAGAGCAAGCGTTCGCTAAAGCAAAAGAAGCCCACCGAATAACCGAAGGCCACGCTAGAGCGTTAGTCAGTGAAATGCAGGTGTATCGAAACAGCGAATCGGAGTTACTTCAATCTATTGAGCAACAAAAAGAAGCCCTCACAGAAAAAATCAAATCGCTCGATTCTAAAATTACAGAAACCGTCGCACTGACGGCACAACGACCCAAAACCTACGACTACGAACGCATCAACGAATTAAATGCACTCTTAGCGTATCCACACCCATTAAACAGTAACTCCGTTTTAAACCCTGCCCTTACAGAGCAACCAGAAATTGGGCTCGTTTTGGTGAACGCTCGCTTCGAGATCATGATCCAAGCCGAACATTACCCCCATACAGACGCCATTTACGACAGCTTAGAAAAGTTGGTGGCCGAGTTACCTGAATCCGCTCCGGCGGTTTCAATAGACAATGTTTTTTGCAGCGAAGTCAGTTGTGAGTTGCAGGTAAAGGTTGGTAAACCTTCACCCTATTTCGACAGTTGGCGATGGCTGTTAGATCAGTTATCCACACAGCCGAACATGGTAGACATTCAACACAACTTCAGCACAGAGTCGGCTCAAGCTGTGTACGGGTTTGTCATTTTAAAAGTAGGAAGTTAAAACCAAGCCAAATGGACGGCTTGCAAAACCAATAGTGCAAACAGACCGGCTATAACATCGTCGATCATTATGCCAAAGCCACCATGAACACGTTTATCTAACCAGCTTATCGGCCAAGGCTTTAAAATATCGAATAATCTAAACAATACAAAACCGGCGAGAATCCAAGCCCAATGAAAGGGTAACGCTGTCATTGCAATCCAAAAGCCGACAAATTCATCCCACACTATACCGCCGTGGTCGTGCACGCCCATATCTTTAGAGGCCTGATCACATAAATAAATACCAAACACAAAGCTGATCACTAAAACCGCAATATAAGCCCACAAAGGCAACTGCGCCAAGAGCAAGAAAAATGGGATAGCCGCTAATGTACCAAAAGTGCCAGGGGCCTTTGGCGCCGCCCCACTGCCTAGCCCAAAGGCTAAAAAGTGCACCCAGTGGTTATTCCAGCGGCGTTGAGATGGTTCGATCATAAGGTTACTCTCTAAAAATGTTGAAAACTCTGCCAAGGCAGATCAATTAATTGCTGGTTATCATACCACTTTACGCTTCCGCTTCCTGCTTGAACCGACCCAATTTTAGTAACGTTAACGTTCTCTGTATTGGCCAACGCCAAAATTTCACGTTGAACACTCGAGTCTGCGGTAAACAGCAGCTGGTAGTCATCACCACCGGCTACGGCATGCCTAACACCTTCTTCTCCTAACGCCCTTAATGGTTCATCTAATGGCAGCGAATTGAGATTTAACGCCAAATCTACTTGGCTTGCTTTCGCCAAGTGCTGCGCATCGCCTGCCAACCCGTCAGAAATATCCATAGCACTGTGAACAATACCCACCAATTGCTCGGCGAATTTTAAGGGCGGTTGAGGTTGCCAATAAGCTTGTCGCCAAGCATTGGGCACTGTGTTTTCTTGACGTGACAGCACGGCAGGCAAGGCGGCCGCGGCTTGGCCCAACCAGCCGGTTACCCAAACATCATCACCCACGTTAGCGCCGCTACGCAGTAACGGATGTGCACAGGTTCCATGCACACTCAAGGTGATAGTCAGCTGTTCACCTTGTGTTGTATCACCACCGGCTAACATACACTGAGTTTGAACGGACAATTGCTGCAATCGTTTAGCGAAGGCGATAACCCAATCGTCATTAAAGCGCTTGGGTAAGGTAAGCGCCAATGTAAAAAAGGCAGGCTTAGCCCCCATTGCGGCTAAATCACTGATAGCGGGTAAAAAAACTCGCTGTGCAACTTGTTCCGGGCTCGCAAACTCAGGAAAGTGCCGACCCGAAACAGCGGTATCGGCCGAAACCACCAAAGGGGTGGTTCCCATCCATAATAAACAGTCATCACCAATACCCACCGCGACATCATTATGCTGTTGCGGCCAGTTTGTAAAACATTGCTTAATTAAATCAAATTCATGCATGATTGAATTGTGCGACAACGCCTGCCTATTTGAAAGCTCAAAAAAAAGATAAGCAAAAAAAAGCCCGCAAAATGCGGGCAAATAAAGTAAAGGAATCGTTTACTTAAGCTTTTGGTCCTGCCTTAACGATGGCTTCGCTAACATCATACTTTTTAAAGTTCTCTTGGAACTCAGTCGCCAGCATTTTCGCTCGCTCGTTAAAAGCAGCCGCATCGGCCCAAGTGTTCTTTGGGTTTAGCAATTGAGTATCAACACCATCTACACTGACGGGAACGTCTAAATTAAGTTCAGCAATGTGCTGTGTTTCTACGTTCTTTAAGGAGCCATTAGTGATGGCTGTAACAACCGCACGTGTTGTCGGAATATCGAAACGCTTACCGGTTCCGAACGGCCCGCCGGTCCAGCCGGTGTTCACCATGTAAACATCAACGTCCGTATTTTCAATACGCTTGATCAATAGATCGGCATAAACCGATGCTGGGCGAGGAAAAAACGGTGCACCAAAGCAAGTTGAAAAGGTTGATTTAATCCCCGTTCCCTGGCCTACCTCAGTAGAGCCAACCAACGCCGTGTAACCACTTAAGAAGTAATAAGCCGCAGCTTCTTTACTTAGCTTAGATACCGGTGGCAACACACCATTCAGATCGCACGTTAAAAACACAACCGCCGTTGGCTCGCCACCCATGTTGCTCAGTTCACGCTTTTCAATGTGCGAAAGCGGGTAAGCCACTCGACCGTTTTGGCTAATGCTTGTATCGGCGTAGTTTGGCTTGCGATTGTCATCCAACATCACGTTTTCTAAAACCGCCCCAAATTTAATCGCATCGTAAATCACCGGCTCGTTTTTACGCGTTAAATCAATGGTTTTTGCGTAGCAACCGCCTTCAATATTAAAAACTTGGCCAGGACCCCAACCGTGTTCGTCATCTCCAATCAAAAAGCGATTTGGGTCTGCACTTAAGGTCGTTTTACCGGTGCCCGACAAACCAAAGAAAAGCGCCGTTTTACCGTCATCACCAACGTTGGCCGAACAATGCATTGGTAATACATCTTTATCAGTGAGTAAGAAGTTTTGTACCGCGAATAAAGACTTCTTCATTTCGCCTGCATAATAAAGCCCCGCCACCAGAACTTTACGTTGCTCAAAACTCACCACTACAGTTGATTCACTGTGTGTACCATCTACTTCAGGGTCACACACAAAACTAGGTACATTAAGTACTTCCCAAGCCGGAGCATTGGTTTCATTCCATGTTTCAGGAACAATGAACATATTGCGTGCAAATACCTGATGCCAAGCTAGCTCAGTCGTTACTTTTAACGGCAACATGTGCTCTTTGGCAGAGCCTACTTCTAAATGCCCCACAAATTTTTCACGAGCGTTAACATAGTTAGAGACTTTGCTCCAAAGCGCATCAAACTGCTCAACTGAAAAAGGTTGATTTACAGGACCCCATTGCACCGTGTTTTCAGTTAAAGCATCTCTAACAATAAAACGGTCTTTGGGAGAGCGACCCGTTCTTTCACCGGTTAGGGCAACAAATGCTCCGTTGTCGGCAAAACGTCCCTCTGCACGGCGAGCAGCATGCTCCAATAAATTTGGCGTGCTTATATCGACATGAGTGGGTTGAGCGGTGGCGTTCATGGATACTCTCCTTTAATAAATCTAAAAACGGCTTGCCTTCGATGGCAAAAAAGTAAAATTGACAATCAAGATCATCAGTATAGGACAAGTGTAACGACAACCAAGGTGATGAGAACACCCCTACAATGTCAATTATTTACTGACAAAGGTTCGCGATATTTCGCTAACCTGAAACTAAGCAACAGAGGCCAAAAACGGATGACCTCAAAACTTCTACACAATTAGCCAGAGATTGAGTCGACATACTACTTAAGCATGCGCTAACCAAGCCTCTATAGCGGTCAAATACAACATACAGTCCACCTATACCCCCATAGATCTCGTCAAAGAAGCGATACTTGGCCAAATGTTCAGAAAACAAAAATGGCAAAGAACCAACACAAGTGCCAAAAAAATACGGACAAATAGCAAGCAATCTAATGTTGTTATGTTACGAAGATTTGCAAAAAAATTTGTATATTTGGTAATTTAAAAACATTTCAAAAAACTAAAAATTTTTTAATATTTTTAGCATTGATGTGGTGAATGTTGGAAGTTAGTAAGGGTTCACAGCTGCGTGCTGCGGGTTTGGTCAACACATTTTAAACAGGTCGCTTCTTCGCTTTGCTTCGAGCGCTCTTACTTTATAGATTGGTGGAATTGGGTAGCTTTGGTGGGTGGTTTTGCTGCAGTGGGCATCTGAGCCAGGGATGGCGAAGTTTAGCGGCGCAGGATGCGCGAAAAGCGACCCACAAAAGCAACGCCAGCCACCGAAGCGGACTGTGGCACCCTATTCGCGTCATTACTTTGAGCGCCCCAACAGTGTGGAGTCGTTTGCTTTTGTGTGTATTAGGGTTGTACCGAAACTAAATAGGGCGTGATCCGTATTTGCTTTCAGGTTTTTTCGGAGGATCGGCTCTGAAACCGCGTTCAACTTCTGTTACTGCACCGCCTTTGGCTAAAAATGCTTCGACTTCGTTGGCCATCTGAGAGCGAACATCTTCTTGGCACTTAGGGGTACGAGCTAATTCTTCAGGGGTAATTGGGGTAACCGGTTTGGTCGCTGTCATATTTTTAGGCTCCTGAGCAAAAACGTAAAGTGTTAGATTTGACACTTTTAAAATTCGACCACTGAGTTATAGCCCAAATAGCCAGTTTTTCCAGTAAATTGCCAAAAAAGTTTTACACATCGTTACGAAAAGCACTAAGAATGAAACAAAGGCTTTAATTCGCGAGCAAAGCGTCGACTGACCGAAAGCGGCTCTTCGACACCCTCGACCTGCAACCAATAGCCACCACTGGCGTCACGGCTTAGCCGTTGCACCCGGCTTTTTAACACCAAGGCATTGCGATGGATACGCACCAACTGCGTTGAAAAGCGCTCCTCTAGGGCTTTTAAGCTTTCATCGCATACGCGCTCACCTGAAACACAAAACAAAGACACATACTTTTGATCGGCTTTAAGGTAATACACCTCAGTCAGGGGAATTCGTTCCTTCTCACGGCCATTTTGAACAACGAGCGTCGGAATTTCAGATTGTGTAGCCAAGGCTGTCTTCTGCGCTCGATTAATAGTTTGGCATTGCTTTATCGCGGCTATAAATTCATCTTTTTGGACCGGTTTTAATAAATAAGCCTCCGCATTTACTTTGAACGCCTCTAATGCGTGCTCATCGTATGCGGTACAAAAAATAATTGCAGGCGGATCGGTCATCGTGCGGATAGTTCGAGCTACCTCCAAGCCACTTTGCCCTGGCATTCTAATATCTAACAACACGATATCGAACGGGGCAGCTTTTAGCTTTTCTAGCGCATCAAAGCCATTCGATGCAGTGGCCACAGCACTGACCGAGTCAATATCCTCTACGAAGCGTAACAAACGCTCCCTTGCTAGCGGCTCGTCATCCACGACCAAAATTTTCATTGCACCCTCTCATTTAACGCAGGGAACACCATCACCACCTGATACTGCTCATCGCTAGCGTCAATAGTCAGTTTAGATCCCTCACCGTATATTACCGAGAGTCTGTGGCGAATATTATCTAGCGCGACGCCCTGCCCTGCTTGATACACCGAGTTTTTCGCTACTGTGTTGGTCACGGATACCGTCAACAACTTTTCTGTCTGCGAAATTGCAATGGTAAGTGTACCTCCGCTTTCACTGGCCGCAATGCCATGCATAATCGCGTTTTCTACAATGGGCTGGATAGACAATACCGGCACTTGCCAAGGTTGAAGCTCGGCTGGTCGCTGCCACTGAATGGTCAGCCTTTCGCCCAAGCGCCATTGCTCAATATTAAGGTAGCCCTCTATCAATTCTATTTCTTGTTGAATGTCACACAAGCTTTCAACTTCTTTGAGATTAGCTCGAAACAAACTTGATAAATTAAGTACAGCCGACTCAGCCGCATCCGGTTTAGTCGCGATCAGTTCAGCAATGGTATTTAAACTATTAAACAAAAAATGGGGCTTAATGCGTGACTGAAGTGCATTCAATCTCGAATTCAACTCTGCTTTATTTTGCACAATGAGGTGTTGTCTCAACTGGAAGTAGCGCAACACCATCGCGGTGATCATAGCAATGGCCATAATGTGCTGCGCCAGTTGCCAATAATCGAGACGAGACCAACCTCCTATCACTATTTGGCCAGCAAACAAAATACATGTACTGATGATGACCGACACTGAAAAAGCCGTGAACCAACCCGTCGCAACAGACACATTAGATAACCAAGGGCGTATTTTACACAACACAGAAGCACTGAGTAGCACCATCCACTGGATAATTAAACTGCGATAGCCCATTCGTGACCAATTAAAACCAGTGCTCAATAGCTCCCAGGTGAGCACGCCCAGCTCAGTGACTAATATAATGAGCAACAAACTCGTGGTTTGACATAAATCGGGTAATAAAAAATGCTTTTTTCTCATAAATGTCAGTATCTCAAACTTTCTACAAAAACATTAGCTGGATGTTGACTAATGTATAGTAGGTCACGCTTCAGTCCAAGGGTTTAGGCGACTCCTGTTTTTAACCCAATGACTCGAGGTAAAAAACAGTATTGCCGCATTTAGTGGTGACAGCGTGAATACTGCCTTTATAATGAAGTTTTTTACCAACCACTAGGACATATGTTATGACCGATACGAACTCTGCTTGGGGAGGCCGCTTTGCCGAAGCGACCGATGCTTTTGTAGCCGAATTTACAGCTTCAATAGGCTTTGACCAACGCTTATACCGACAGGATATCGCCGGGTCTATCGCACATGCCACTATGTTAAGTGAAGTTGGTGTACTCACTTCCGATGAAAAAGACCAAATTATCGATGGCTTGAATGCGGTAAAAGCCGATATTGAATCCGGAACATTAAAGTGGTCTGTCGCGCTTGAAGATATTCACATGAATATCGAAAAAGCGCTAACGGATAAAATAGGCACCGTCGGTAAAAAATTGCACACAGGTCGTAGCCGAAACGATCAAATTGCCACCGATATTCGCTTGTACATTCGAGACGAGATAGATTTTTTAAGCCGTGAGCTCACTCGCCTACAGCAAGGATTAATCACCTTAGCAGCCGCAGAAGCCAACACTATTATGCCAGGCTTTACGCATTTACAGACCGCTCAGCCGGTTTCATTTGGGCACCATCTTTTAGCTTGGAATGAAATGTTGCAACGTGACTATGAGCGCTTGCAAGATTGTCGCAAGCGAGTGAATATTTCTCCATTAGGCGCAGCTGCATTGGCGGGTACGACTTACCCAATTAACAGAGAACGTACAGCCGAATTGCTCGGTTTTGATCGAGCGAGCGAAAATTCTTTAGATTCAGTGTCCGATAGAGATTTTGGTATTGAGTTTACACACACTGGTGCATTGATCATGATGCACCTTTCTCGAATGTCCGAAGAGCTTGTACTTTGGGCATCAGCCCAATTTAATTTTATCGAATTACCCGATCGATTTTGCACGGGTTCTTCTATTATGCCTCAGAAGAAAAACCCTGATGTGCCAGAATTAGTTCGTGGCAAATCGGGCCGAGTTTTTGGCCACTTGATGAGCTTACTCACGCTCATGAAATCTCAACCTTTGGCTTATAACAAAGACAACCAAGAAGACAAAGAACCTCTATTCGACACTGTAGATACACTGGCAGGCAGCTTGCGCGCATTTGCCGATATGGTGCCGCACATTAAAGCTAAGCGTGAAGCCATGTATGAAGCGGCGGCTCGTGGATTTTCTACGGCAACCGATTTAGCCGATTATTTGGTGAAAAAAGGTCTACCGTTCCGTGATGCGCACGAAGTCGTCGGACAATCGGTTGCTTATGGCATCGAACAAGGCAAAGACCTCTCCGAGATGAGCTTGAGTGAATTACAAAGTTTTTCGAACGATATCACAGAAGATGTTTTTCAAGTGCTTACACTAGAGGGTTCGGTTGCTGCTCGAGATCATTTAGGAGGAACGGCTCCAGAACAAGTTATACAGGCGGCTAAAAGAGCGGAAGAAAAAATAAAAGAACGCTCTTAACGCTTTTTATTAATTTAAAGGAATTTTTTTGATGTGGAATTACATTAAACTGCATTGGCAAGGAGACCGCACGCAGGGCACAGCTTTTTGGATAAATGTGGTGCTGTTGCTTGTGTTTGTAAAATTCAGCATTGCCATTTTATCGATTACAAACATCATTCAAGACCAAGTTGTCTCAACACGGCTTGGATTACTGCTGATTACTTTGACGGTCGCTCTTGTTTTACCTTGGAGCTTCATTGGTTCTTTCCGGTCTACATGGAAGCACATTCGCCTGTTTAGAGACCGTACTACGGGTGGCTGGTTGATGGTGTTACTGGTTCTGACACTCTTATATTGTGCTCACCAAATAAAGGGGTACTGGCCAGGTTTGACCAACATGGTGCACATAGCCATGAAACAAGACACAGAGTCTTTTAGCTCAATAAGTGGCAACGAACGTCTGCTCGTCTCTGGCTATTTAACTTATGGCAGCAGCAGTACGATAATTGATCAGTTAAACAATAACGGATCGTTAAAAACAGTTGAGTTTAACCTTGAAGGCGGTCATTTACACGAAGCTAGAAAACTTTCTAGATATCTAGCCATCAACAAGTACAACACCCATATTGAGCAACGGTGTGCTGAAAATTGTTTAATCGCTTATTTAGGCGGCGAAAAACGCACGGCGTCTGAATCGGCAGACATAAGCTTTCATCACTACCGAGGTTATGACAACGGGTATCGCTCCGATTGGACCATCACTCGGGAACAAAACGCAGATAGAAAATACTTTAAGCGCCGAGGCGTCTTAGAAAAAGCGACTTTCATCCTCTATTACAAGCAAACCGACGACAAAGCCCAGAGTTTTTCGATACCAACCCTGAAGACTTACAATATTGTAAACAACTAACCGGCTAAAAATAAGCCATCCTCTGAACTGAGTGCATGGCTTAATGTAATACTCGCCATAGACATAAGTTCTTCTAGTGACTCTCCGTGATCAGGAAAGCTTACAATGCCAATAGCAATACTGGCATTAATGGTTTGGTCTTTTGCACGCAACGGTTGCTCGGAAAGAAATTTCATTTTATTCGCGAACTCCAATAGTACTTCTTCACTTTTCATCCGCTCAACAAAGAAAATAAACTGATCCGTCGCGCCTCTTACTAATAAATCATCAGGGCGCAATCGGTTTATTAGCCGTTTAGCCACTACCTTAATAATTTCTTCATCTGAGCCGTAACCTAAAAGATTCGCCAATTCGGATAAATTTGTTACCGACATCATTAAACAGTGAAAGTTTCCATGAGGACGCCAGCGATTAAAATGACCGCTTAAACTTTGGCGGTTAGGCAAACCAGTAACCTCGTCATGATCGGACAAGTGCGCAACTAGGTCACGAACATCCCTCAGTTCATCTCGCTGGCGATTTACTTCCCCTTTAAGCTCTAAATTTTTATTGAGATGCACTAGGTTAGCGAATGCAATACTTACAACTGGCGCAATGTATTCCAACAGCGAAATGCTACGAACATCGAATACCTGAGGCTTGTTTGATTGCAGTGACAATATACCAATTACTTTGCTTTCGAATTTTAATGGCACAAAACAAACCGATTTAACCACCTCGCTGTTTTCAGTGACCAATATCTCATCACTAATGACAAAGTTATTGTCATACAGAACGCGTCCTTCATTCACGGCTCGAACCGACCATGAACGATTTTCAGTTAACGGTATTGAATCTGTTTCTACAAAAACGTTGTTATCAATTATGCATTTGAAATCTAGGCGCTCTTCGGTTACTTCGGCAATACCAACCACCGATACATTAATCCACCCTACCAACTGGTCGCGCAGGCTTTGGCATAGCATTTTATAGTCAAGAGAGGCATTTACGGACATGGCAATTCTGTTCACGGCTTGCAACATGGCGTTACTTTCAGCGAGAACAGAGTTATTGTGTTTTTCTATTGCTATTTGTTCTTTTAACGATTGCTGCTGTTCTTCTACCTGTAGCCTTGCCCATTGTTCGTTTATTTCACTTACACGTAGTTGCTTGCTGAGCTCTTCAGCAAACTGATAATGCAAAGTAGCGTATTCATACCTTAAATGGCTGGCATAAAAACGTGCTAACAGCTGATGTATATTCAGGCGTAATATTTCTGGGATGTGTTCTAGTTCGAGCAAATAAGTTAACGCTTGAATCCCTTTTTTAGGGTAGTCCGAGCGCAGAAAATCTTGCCCAGCTTCATACTGAAGGTAAAAAAATCGTTCTCCAAGCCCCTTACGCCACATTTGCTCGAGTTGCTTATAACCCACTTTGAAACGAACAAATTTTGCCTCATACCGAGCTTGGTAATACGCCACCATAATCCTACATACCTGGTCATCAAACCCTGCTGCCAACTGTTCACACAGTTTTAACTGATCTTTAATGGTTTTTTTATCGCCACGGTAAAAGGCTAGTCGCAATACTTGCAATTGAAACTTTACTAATTGGATATCGGACAACTCTGATTGCTGAGGTAAGCCCATTAACTCTTGTTCGGCATCGGACCACTGACCTATATTCATCAGCGTTTCAGCCAGAGCTAAGTGAATATCATGATTGATGCCGCGCTGAGACTTGAGGTCATTTGATAGTGCTTTGCGATATTGCTCAAGCGCTAACGAATACTGCCCCATTTTTGAGTAACTACGCCCCAACCCAAAATAACACTGCGCGACATAATTGGATTCATTTAAGTCGCGAAAAAGTGTCAACGCTTTATAAAAATCTTCTAAAGACGGCTTACTTGTCTCGCGATCAATTGAAATAAGAGCGACGACCATATGCGAGAGTGCCAATGCCCCTACCCAGCCGTGTCGCTGCGCCCGTATCATTGCTTTTTCTGCGAAAAGCTGAGCCTTCGAAGGATCTACCGATACAAGATCCATTGCTTCAATCAATTCAACCCGTAACTTTTCTTGATTCATAAAAACCTTTGTTTTGGTTAACGATTGCGTTCAAGCCATGCCCAGACCTGATTCACTGGCATCGGTTTAGCATAGTAGAAACCTTGAATAATATCACAACCTAATCGCATTAATCGGACCAGTGTAACCTCATCTTCTACACCTTCTGCTACGGTTTTAAGCCCCAAGCTGTGCGCCATTTTAATGGTTGATGAGACAATCACTTCATCACTAGCATCACTCAATAAATCGGCTACAAAGCTACGGTCTATTTTCAGCGCGGATATTGGCAACTGTTTTAAGTACGACAATGACGAGTAGCCGGTTCCAAAGTCATCAATTTCTACCTCTATATTCAATGACGCTAAGCTATTAATGATTTCTATCGCTCGGCCTGGGTCGACTAACAAAGTAGACTCTGTAAGCTCCATGACGATACTGTGGCCATCGACATTGTATTCTTCAAGCAGCGCTTCAATGTACTGAGGGAAATTTTGATTAAGTAAGACTCGTGGAGAAATATTGACCGATACTTGTAATTCAGGAACGAGCTCTCGCCAGTGATTGATATTTGAAAACGCATCGCGAATGACAAAATCTGTGATTTTTCGAATCCCTTCCCCCATTTCTGAGATGGGAATGAACTCAGCCGGTGATAAGTAACCAAACTCAGGGTGCTGCCAGCGAACTAGAGCTTCTAAACCACCTGTCTGCCCGGATTTAGTATCCATCAGCGGTTGGTAAACCACAGACAACTGGCCAGATTTTAAGGCTTCATCGAGTTCGGACAACACGGCTATTTTATGAGGTGTGCTGGTGTCTAAGTCTGTATTGTATTGAGTGACTGGTTGACCCGTACTTTTAGAGGCATACATAGCAACATCGGCACATCTTAACAACTCGTGGCCATCTGCCCCGTGCTGTGGAAAAAAAGACACGCCAACACTGGCCTCAACCTGAAAAGTCAATTGGTCGATCACATAAGGCTGAGCCAAAGCTTCGTGTAACATCGCCGCCTTTTCTAACGCTCCACCTCTTGAGATATTCGGATAAAAAAGCGCAAACTCATCGCCACCTAAACGAGAAAGGTAATAAGTTTCACCACGCAAACTTTGATCTATTCTTGGGCCAATTTCTCTCAATAATTTGTCGCCAAACTGATGCCCGAAACTATCATTAATTTCTTTAAAACGATTTAAATCAAATAACATCAGTGCTGATTGGGTTTGGCTAGGAAGGGAAGAAATCATCCAAGCATGCAACTGGCTTCGATTACCCAGACTGGTCAAGCTGTCTCGCATGGCTTGTCGTCGCAACACCTTGCGTTGTGACAGCCCTTGCAGCGCTAGGTGAATGGCGTTTTTCGAAAACTGTATCACCTCTTCATCGGGAAGGCTTTGACAAAACTTTAGCCTCAACACTAGAAAACCAGCGTGACTGCGACCTACGGGCCAATATAGCTGTTGGGTATTTTTTACAGCCGTCAACTCATCGGTTCGTCGGCAATGGTCCAAATAAGAAATTTCCGTAGGCTCTGTCACCAGAACCGTTTCTTTATACCAATATTTATTTGGGATAAGTTGCTTTTTACATCGTAGCCAATCGCCAGAATCCCACAATAGCCATTCTAATTCAGACAATTCAAAAGCGCTTTGAAATGAATGTTGGCACCTGCTTAAAAATTCCGCTTCATCCGATACGTTATCCAATTCGCCTAATAGGGTCACTAGCTGAGTTAATTGATGCTTTTGCCGCGTAAGTAATTTATTTTGCTGTTCTTGGCGTTCTTTTGATTCACATTGGGTTATTTCACGTAAAACACGAACACCAAACAGTTTTATGAGGTTAGAGATATACTCTTTATTCCCGATAGGCGTATCAGCACAAAGTACCAATGCTGCGCTAATTTGCTCATGTTCATCTTGAATGGGTAATACAGAAAAGTATCGATACCCGCCGTATAGCAGCTTTGTAAATTCATCTTTTGGATTGGTTGCAATATCCCAACGAGGTTTTGCATAGAGTTGTTCGTCTGTTTCACGAAAATGAAAATTGGGTTCTTTTACCGCCTGGCTTGCAATAAGCCATGTAGCCCACCACTTGGGCTTTGTTTTGGAGCATAAAATTACGCGATCCACATTGACAAGCTGACCGATACGTAACCCAAAATGATTTATAAATTCTTGCCCTGTTTGCAGGCTGATGTCGTGAGTAAAGTCTTCAAGCTGATCTAGCACATTAAAGGCTTGATCATTCTTATCGGCATTTTTTTCCCATATTTCAGAAAAAGATTGATAGCGCCCTAGAACCTTTTGGTAGTTAACCTTTTCAGAAACGTGCCTAACTTTGCCCTCTTGGTCGATAATTCGATAAGACAAACACACTTCATTTCGGGTCGAACGCGCAAAGCTGTAGCCCGTTAGTACAGAACTACGATCATCGGGATGAATAAAATCAATGGCTTGTTGCTTTGCGTGTCGGCCAATGAATTGGCTCACCGGAAAGCCAAACATTTCAGTGAGTGCTTCATTTGCATACAAAAGGGTCCACTTTCCATCCAGCTCTGCGGCATGATAAATAATGGAAGGAATATTACTGATGGTGCGAATGCCCATTTGTTGATGAGGGTATCGACCCAGCACGCTTGCGCTAAACTCTAGAGAGGACTGTATTTCTTCAATTTCGGCTAGAGACAACTCACCGTACAGCTGTATTTGAGTAAACTCACCTACACTATAATCATGACAGGTGACGTTAGACAGCTGATCAGCGCTCGTTGACCGATAGGATATTTCTAAACGACCGGTCACAAAGCTCGTCGCAAACACCACGACCCCAACCAAAGCTGGGCGATCTTTTTGCAGCTTTTCGATATTGGCCTGAAACAGCGACTCCGCTAACCGACAGACCTCCGACCAGCCCAAGTCGGAAGCAAAGCTTTGAGGCAATAACTTTGTATTTGGCATTCGCTTCTATTCAAATTTTACATCTATTCAGTCTAGCGGTTTCGGGTAAAAATGCAGTACTAAAAAGCAAAAAAACGCGGTATAACCGCGTTTTTAGGGGGTAATTCGGAGGATATGTCGACTAAGTACCTGACAACCGAACACTATTTGATCAGAAGCTCTAGCGAATTCTGGCTTCCGTTTCACTATCGAAGAACACGGCTTTACCCATATTAAACAATATGTCCATCATTTCACCCGGCTTACCTGCTTCAGCAGGGTGTACACGACATTCACATTCTTCGTCGTTAATTCGAGTTAAAACTAGGGTATCTGCGCCTGTTGGCTCAGTGACTTCAATTTTAATCGTCACGCGTGTCACGTTAGGATCTTCTTGAACATGCGGCATAACGTGAGTTAACTGCTCTGGCCGTAAACCCAATATAACTTGCTTACCCACATAGCTCGACAAATCGGCTTGAGATGCAGGTACAGGTAGGTAATAGTGAGTCCCTTCTGACTCAACCTGGACCATCACATTAGAGTCACGCTCTACCACATCGCACTTCAAAAAGTTCATTGAAGGCGACCCCATAAACCCAGCAACAAAGATGTTTTCAGGTTCGTCATACACTTCTTGTGGTGAACCAAATTGTTGCAATACACCACCTCTCATGACCGCAATTCGATCAGCCAAGGTCATCGCTTCAATCTGATCGTGTGTTACATAAACAATTGTGGTGCCTAAACGCTGATGCAGCTTTTTAATTTCAGTGCGCATTTCCACACGTAATTTTGCATCAAGATTTGATAAAGGTTCATCGAACAAAAACACCGACGGTTGGCGAGCTAACGAACGACCCATGGCGACACGTTGACGTTGACCACCAGAAAGCTGCGAAGGCTTTCTATCTAACAAATCTTCTATTTGAAGTAATTTAGATACTTTATCTACAATTTCGGCAATTTCCGCTTTTGGCATTTTTCGTATTTCTAAACCAAAGGCAATGTTTTTACGAACGCTCATGTTTGGGTACAGTGCATAGCTTTGAAACACCATGGCAATGTCACGGTCTTTTGGTGCTGCGTGGGTCATATCGGTTGATCCCATTAGGATTTTACCCGACGTCACTTCTTCTAACCCAGCGATACAATTAAGTAGGGTCGATTTACCGCAACCAGAAGGTCCTACTAAAATTACAAACTCACCGTCATTAATTTCAAGGTCAATACCTTTTAAGATATGTGTTTGACCAAAGCTTTTTTGTACATTTTGAATTGATAAACCAGCCATTCTAGAACTCCTATTAACCTTTAACTGAACCGGCTGTTAGACCGCGAACAAAATATTTTCCAGCAACCACGTACACAAACACAGTCGGCAATGCCGCAATAATGGCGCCTGCCATATCTACGTTGTAGCGCTTTTCACCTGTAGTTGAGTTAACCATATTATTGAGACCGACCGTTACCGGTTGAGAATCTGGGTCAGAAAACACCACGCCAAATAAGAAATCATTCCAAATTTGGGTGAACTGCCATATCACACTCACGACGATGATCGGTGTTGATAACGGCAAGATGATTCGAGTAAAAATAAGCCAAAAACCAGCGCCATCTAACTTAGCTGCTTTGATGAGCTCACCGGGTAAGCTGACGTAGTAATTTCTAAAAAACAGCGTGGTAAACGCAACTCCGTAGATTACGTGGGTAAATATCAAACCAACTAAGGTTCCACTTAATCCTAATTTACCCAGTACAACAGAGTGCGGAAGTAGGATAGCTTGGAATGGTAAAAAACAACCTGCAAGCAAGAAGGCGAAAAATAATTCGCTGCCTCTAAAGCGCCAAAAGCTCAATACGTAACCATTCAATGCGCCCAACAAAGTTGAGATAAGCACTGACGGAATAACCATTTGCAATGAGTTAATAAAGTAAGGACGTAACCCTTTATCTTCTCGTGCACCAATTTGTACTTCGCTCCAGGCTTCTTTCCAAGCGTCAAAGGTAAATGACTTTGGCCATTCAATCAGTTGACCCACTCGAATTTCATCCATAGATCGGAAGGACGTTAAAACCATGAGCAACAAAGGGGCTAGATAATAAAGAGCCGCGATGACCAACACCGCATAAAGTAGTGCTTTATAGGTGATTTCTGAATAACGCTTATCGTTAGATTTAATCATTGTTCTTTACCCTCAATTCAGAATAGAGATAGGGGATTAAAATAGCCGTAACACCCATTAGCATTATGACGGCTGAAGCGGCACCGACGCCTAACTGCGCTCGCTGGAATGATATTTGATACATGAATATCGCTGGGACATCGGTTGATGTTCCTGGGCCACCGCCGGTTAATGCCATGATTAAATCAAAACTCTTAATGGCAATATGAGCCAACATAATAAAGGCCGAAAAGAACACTGGACGCATTGAAGGTATGATGATTCGAGTGTATACCGAGAACAGGTTAGCGCCATCTAGTTGAGCGGCTTTGATGATGGAGGTATCGATGCCTCGCAATCCGGCTAAAAATATAGCCATTACAAACCCACTCGATTGCCATATGCCGGCAATAACAATGGTGTAAATAGCCATATCTGGATCGACGATCCAATCGAACGTGAAATTCTCAAAGCCTAAGTCGCGCATGAATTTTTCAATGCCCACTGTAGGGTTCAATATCCACTTCCATACGGTACCTGTTACGATAAATGACAGCGCCATAGGGTAAAGGTAGATTGTTCTTAACGCCCCTTCGGCACGGATGTTTTGGTCCAGCAAAATGGCAAAGACCAGCCCAATCACCATACAGATTAAGATAAACAGTGTGCCAAATATGGCCAAGTTGGCTAACGACCCCATCCAGCGGTCATTTAAAAACAACTTAACGTATTGGTCGAAACCGACAAAGTCGTACTGTGGTAAAAATCGAGATTTAGTAAAGGACAAAATAGTCGTCCAAATAATAAATCCATATATAAACACGATCGTGATCGCTACCGTTGGCGACAACACTAACTTTGGAAGCCAGTAATCGATGCCTTTCTTTCTAGTTGATTCGGACATACATACTCCGCCCTTCAAAGGTTAATTTAATCATCTTTTCACATTACCGTTATTTCAGCTTTTTGGAAACAGGCCAAGCCATTGCTTTTTTACTGGCACACTGCTCCTGAGCCGTTTTCCAATAAACTGCTGATTTAGCATAGTTAATAAAGGGTGAATAATGGCAAGCTCAGCTCAAATATTTCCCTGAGCTTGCCGAAGCTAGCGACGTTTGTCGCTAACTATTGGAATTACAAGTTTGCGCGAATGGCACGAGATAGACGCTTAACCGCTTCATCAGAGCTCATGTCTGAGTTGAAGAAGTCAGTGACTACGTCAGATATAGCGCCGCCAACTGCAGAGGTAGTAGACATACCATGTGCCATTGAAGGAACTAGGCCCTTGCCAGATTTAGCCGTAGATTTGAATGTATCCATTGATGCAATCGCACACGCATCAAATGGTGACATATCTTGGTCTAAACGAACTGGAATTGAACCTTTGTTTAAGTTGAATGTTTCTTGGAACTTAGGAGAAACCACCAACTCAGCCATTTTCATTTGAGCTTTTTCATTATCGGCGTTGTTTTGCTTAAACATCGCTAATGAATCAATGTTAAAGGTAAAGGTGTTGTCTGTTCCTGGGAACGGCACACAGTAGTAATCTACGCCAGGTTGCTTGTTCGCAGCCGAGAATTCGCCTTTCGCCCAATCGCCCATGAACTGCATAGCCGCTTCGCCTTTAATAACCATAGACGTTGCAACGTTCCAATCTCGGCCTGGTGCACCTTTATCGATGTAGTTTTTAACTTTTTTGAATTCAGTGAAGGCGGTTTTCATCGTGTCGCTTTCTAGCGTTTTCATGTCGTGCTCAACGAAAGCCTTTGCGAAGAACTCAGCGCCACCAACAGACAATACAACACTCTCAAAGGTTGTAGCATCTTGCCAAGGCTGACCACCGTGAGCAATTGGCGTAATGCCTTTTGCTTTTAATGCTTCAGAAACCTGCCACAACTCTTTCATGCTGGTAGGTACTTTCAAGCCGTTCTTATCAAATACTTCTTTGTTGGCCCACATCCAGTTTACACGGTGAACGTTTACAGGCGCGGCAACGTAGTTACCTTCATGTTTCATTACATCTGAAACAACTGATGGTAAAACATTGTCCCAGTTTTGCGCTTTCGCAACAGGCGTTAAATCTGCAAGGAAACCTAAATCACCCCACTCTTGAATTTCTAAGCCTTTAATTTGAGCTGACGCCGGAGCATTACCAGAAACCGCACGAGAACGAAGTACGGTCATGGCATTTTCACCACCACCACCAGCAACAGCGAAATCTTTCCAGCTGTGACCTGCATCTTCAACCATACCTTTAAGTACAGCAATAGACTTAGCTTCACCACCAGATGTCCACCAGTGCATAACTTCTACTTCACCGGCGCTTGCTTGTGCGATCATTGATCCGCTTAATGCAACGGCTAAAAGTGTCTTTTTTAACATCGTCTTATCCTTTGTTTGTTTTTGTTTTAATCAGGCTCTTCATCTGATTTCGCAACAGCAAGGCTTGGACAGAGGTGATCCGCCGATGACCCCTTTCGAGGTCTTTAAACTTGCTGTCTATGACAAGGATTAATTTAGTCTGATCGACAAAGGAAGTAACGTTCCGAAGAGCAACGTAACGTAACAGCTTTGTTACATTAATTGCGCAACTAGGAGGGCAATTTGCTCCAAGCCGTCTACGTCGGCCTGTTCAAAGTCATCAAGCTTCTCGCTATCGACATCGAGAACGGCTAAAACGGTTCCATTCTTTATAATCGGAACCACGACTTCTGAGCGCGACAAGCTACTGCAGGCGATATGCCCAGGAAAAGCATCTACATCGGGAACCCATTGAGTTTGATGAGTTTGCCAAGCGGTACCGCAAACCCCTCGACCAGGGGCGATTCGAGTACAAGCAATATCCCCTTGAAAAGGCCCTAGAACCAGGCTATCGCCATCGACTAAATAAAAACCAACCCAAAAGAATCCAAAAGTTTGCCTTAGCGCGGCGCTTAT
The DNA here is from genome assembly GCF_030409715.1 of Reinekea marina. NCBI lineage: Bacteria > Pseudomonadati > Pseudomonadota > Gammaproteobacteria > Oceanospirillales > Saccharospirillaceae > Reinekea > Reinekea marina. Next base: position 1,070,085 of record NZ_JAUFQI010000001.1, on the reverse strand, counting down.
ATTGGCTAAGTTAGCAACCGTATTCGATTCACTTTCGGTTAACGCTTTTAATTGAGGAATTAACTCAGCGTATTGCTGTGCTTTATTTAACCCTGCCTGGGTGGTGAGTTGTTCGGCCATTACTACTATTCTACCTTTAAAATGGGCTTTGAAAGTGCCAATTGTTTATACAATTTGTTGGCTTGGTCAGGCATATTACGCTGTTCAAATAGGTCGGCTAATAATACGCCACACTGTAAATCTTGATGCGCCCAGCCTTTTTCTAACCAATTTTGGGCTTGCCCCCAAAGTTGCAACGCTAAATTAAGCTGCCCAGCTGTTCGACAGTAGAGCGCGCTTGGCTGAGCAGGTTCGTGCTGTTCAATCAAGTTTAGCTTTTTAGTCGGCTCAACAACGATGGTATGGACCAGAGACAATAAAGCTTCACTGGTGTTTTGTTTCAGTGTCGATTGTAATTTCTTAAATGCTTGATCGTGCTCTTTAATGGAGACTAAGTAAGCAATTTCAACGGCGACAACTGACTCTAGCGCTTTGATCGCCTTCGGTATTTTCTTCAGTATAGAGCGACCGTTCTCAGCATTGCCAAAATTACGCTTAAGTGCCGCTATCGCGGCTTTTGCTACCCATTCATTGCGCTCATCTGGGTGTATATTGGCCGCAACCTGTGCTTGATCAAGTAACTGTTCAACATGCCCCTGCTCATATAGAGCCTGCCAATAGTGTTGACGAAGCCAAGGTACATGTTGCAACGCTTCATGCTGCTGTACATGGTTCATAAATTGGGCGGGTTCATTTAATAACCAAAGGCGTTGAGCCGCGATGGCATGAGCGAATGTTTTTAGCTCTGGATCATGGGCCAACAGTTCTGCTTGACGTTCAAGCCAATCACCTTGGTGCCAGCCGAGCGCCAGCGTCATAGCTCTAGGCAATCTATCGGAGCCGCCCGCGTCAGCGACACGTTGCAAAGATTGAATGGCTTTATCGTCTTGACCCGACAACCAAGCGTTAATGGCTTGAATGGTCTCTTTTTTTGCCGCCTTTTGGTTACGATGTTGACGGAATCTCTGCCACAGCCTTGTTGGCGCTACTCCTCGCCATATTTGAATAATGATTAGAATAGAGACAAAACTCAGTAAGATTAAGCCAACACCCGCCCAAAAAGTCGTCTCAACGAGCCAGCCATTCCAAGCAATCATCATGACGCCAGAATCGGCCAACATCATTTTTGCCAGCACTCCGCCAATCAATAAGATGGCAATAAACACAATCGCCCAACCGAGTAGTCGAATCATGATTGAACCTCCTCGGAAGCGCTTTGTTCTGACTCATTTTGCTGCTGTATGTAATCGTTTAATTGGTTGACGCTGTTGCCAATATCGGGCCAGGTAGGGTTTAACTTATAACGCTTCAACTGAGTCAACTGGTCAAGGTAGGCGGTAAAATCAAACTGGCTTTTCATTTGAGATAGCTGGTCAATAGATTGCGCTATTGCTGTTTCATACAACGCCTGATTCTGAGCTAAGAGAGCCAGTTGAGCTTGTGCTAATACCATAAGAGTATGTTGACGCCATAATTCAAAATCGCTCTGTAAGGGCGGAGCTTGTACGATGTCATCCATACGAGTAACCACCACCACCTGCTTGATGCTTTGCCAGAACCCTTCAACCAAGTTGGCTTCTGGCTCTATGTTTTCGGCTAATGCTGGTTTGGGCAACCAAGTCAGTTCGCGAACAGCATCTGCGATGGCGGCTAAATGAAAGTAAGTTCCGTTGAGGTCGATCGATTGAGCGTTACGTAAGGCGAGGATATCTTTTGCAATTTGTTCGCGCAGAGGTAACACCGCGGCGGCATCAAGAGAGGCTAAGATGTCATCGGCTGATTTTAGCAAACTGATTGAAACAGCGGCGTTTTTATCTAAAAAAAGTCGTCTTTGCGCTAACCGAGTGAGCGTTAGCGCCTCTTCTAATGGCCAACGGTTTTCGGTTTGATCCGCTTGGCGATTCATCCGCTGGGCTGATTGAACCACCAACGCTTCTATTTTTGCAATTTCATTTGAAATGCCATCGGCATAAGACGCTCGACGATTGCTTACCTCGGTGATTTGCACTTGCGCAGCGGCTATTTGATCGGCCAGTAATTTATTTTGCGCGTCCAGAGCTTCTATTTGCGTTTGAGACTGCTGCCACACCCACCAACCGCCGAACCCACTAAGACCAAGTAATAGGATAACTAATACAATAACGACCAGTAAGAATCGACTCGTAGATTTCGTGCGTGGAGACTCATCGTTTTCATCTATTTGATTAAGATCTTCTTGCCCGACGTTTGGTTCTTCTTTTACAACAGTATCGAGCTCTGGTTCTGCCTCAGAAGAACTCTGTGCTTGCGGTTCATCAATTGATTCATTATTGAGTTGGTTATCTTTATCAGTTTGATCCGTCATAACTCACCTTGTTGTTTGTGCAGCATTGCCGCTAAACCATTAACCGATGCATCGGCCGCCAGAGCAATGTTTGTTAATCCATTTTCGTTACACCAGTGCAATAGCCGCTCAGAGGACACCCAAAATTGACCCGCCCAGGTACGCCAGTAATTTAAATCATCATTCAGCATTGCCTCTCCTAATGCGCTCGAACTGAGCCAAATCGCATCGGACTTTTGAGCACTTGCTTTAATATCCTTTAATATTTGCTTATCTATACTACGAGAATAAACCTGTGTTTCTACGTATTTTTGCCCGGTGCTTTGGAAGTACTCTTTAAAAGCATTTCGGCCACCCTCGCCTTTAACCACCAAAATAGAATCATGGGCTGACATTAAAGGCGCGGCTATTGCTATTACGTCTTCTGCGGTATAACCAGATTCAGGGTAGCGCACCGATAATCCGAAGGCTTCCAAAACTTGTGCGGTACCTGGTCCATTGCATAACCAATTTACCCCAGTTGGCGGCATAGGCCAATAGTGATCAAGCTGTTCAACTAAAACATTAGCAGCTTCTGGGCTGACACATTCAACGACTTTAAATTGATCTATATTCAGCCAAATTTGCTTCATTTCTTCGGTGTGTGGCAACCGCTCTAACCGCCATGGGTTATGCCAAACGATTGAATCTTTCCACCTTGGTATTGCGGCCTGCCAGCGCGCCCACTCTGACTTCGCTTTTGGTACAATCACTTGCACTGTTATTTGCCTAGTTCCGCTAATATTTTATCCGCACCCTGAGCAAATAAGTCTTGAGCAACGGCAATCCCCATTGTTTCAGCTGCAGCCAAATCGTTCGATGCATCGCCGATTAGCTCAACTTTAGACTTCGCGACTAAGAGTGTCTTTCCATCTACCGTGCCGACGCGCCCTTGCAAGGAAAGTGAATGCTCACTCAATTCGGTATAGCCGGCAATAGGCACATCACAACTACCATTTAAAGTCCGATTCATTGCGCGTTCACAAACCAAGCGCAGCTCGGTGGGTGCATGGTTTAACGGTTTCAAAAGTGCTTTTACTGTCTCATCCCCTTCTCGGGTTTCTATACCTACCGCGCCTTGCCCTACCGCTGGTAAAATGAATTCGCTATCAATACTGTGTGCAATTCGATCTTTTAACCCTAAGCGCAACAATCCAGCTGACGCGAGGATAATTGCATCGTAATCGCCAGCGTCGAGCTTACCTAACCGCGTGCCTACATTTCCGCGCAAAAAGTTAATCGTTAAATCGGGGCGTTTCGCGAGCAGTTGCGCCTGACGCCGCATGCTCGATGTACCTACTATGGCGCCTTGGGGCAAATCATCAATCGATTGATATGTATTACTCACGAAAGCGTCAAAAGGGTTTTCTCTTTCACAAATTGCCGCTAACTCAAAGCCCTCTGGTAACACCATGGGAACATCTTTCATTGAATGTACTGCGATGTCGGCTTTATTAGCCAACATGGCGGCTTCAAGTTCTTTTACGAACAGCCCTTTCCCACCTACTTTTGACAAGGTCACATCTAGACGCTGGTCACCAATGGTCGTCATCGGAACTAACTCTACTTGTAAATTGGGGTGAAAGTGCGCCAATTGATCTTTTACAAATTCAGCTTGCCACAAGGCAAGTGGACTGTTGCGAGTGGCGATCCGAAGGTGCTGCGTCATAAAAAGGCTCTCTAAGTAAATTCGCGATTCAATAGGCTCAATTGTACCACCTGACCGACCAGAACCGAACCATGTTACACGCTCGTTACATAAGTAAGGAAACAACCACCTTATGATACAAAAGGTTACAAAGTTTAGGAGTAGTATCGATACGAGCCGACTTACACAAATACAAAAATCTTTCGGCCAGGAGAGCATATGCGTCTAATTTTGGCAGTACCTCTACTCATTACCCTTCTTTTAGCAAAATCCTTTGCTGGGCAAGTAGAAGTTTTACACTACTGGACTTCGGGCGGGGAAGCCGCTGCATTAGAAGTTTTAAAAGAGCAGATGGCAGAGAGTAGCCACCAATGGCTAGATTTCGAAGTCGCCGGAGGTGGCGGTGAAAATGCAAACCAACAATTACAAGCTCGAGTCCTGAAAGGAGACCCTCCAACAGCAGCCTTAATTAAAGGGCTCGACATTCAACGTTGGGCTAGATTAGGCTTTTTAGCCAACTTAAATGATTTAGCCGCCGAGCAAAATTGGGCCAATATATTACCGACTGAAGTAGCCAACGTAATGAAACACAAAGGCAATTTCGTTGCGGTTCCGGTAAACGTACATCGAGTTAACTGGCTTTGGGCTAATTCACGCATACTAAACCAACTCAACATTACGCCACCCACAAATTGGCAAGAGTTTGATGCTGCGGCTCAAAAAATTGCCTCAGCCGGTTACCAAGTAATTGCATTGGGTGATCAAGACTGGCAACACGCTACGCTTTTTGAAACATTAGCACTTTCCGTGGGTGGTCCTGAGTTTTATAGCGACGTTTTTGCCGATCACACCTTTAATGCTAAAAACAGCAAAATACTGGCGCAGGTGTTTGACCGCTATTACCAAGTTCTTCAATACGCAAACCTAAATGCTGTAACGGAATGGACGGATGCAACTGAGAGTGTTATCTCCGGCGAAGCGGCGTTTCAGGTCATGGGTGATTGGGCAAAAGGTGAATTTACCAACGCTAACAAGCAGCCCAACAACGATTATTTTTGCTTACCCGTTCCAGGCACTCAAGAAATGTTTTTGTTCAACATCGACAGCTTTGCCATGTTTAAATTGAAAAAGACTAAACCGGAAGATCAAATCGCCCAAACAGCACTCGCTAGAAATATTATGGGCGAACCGTTCCAAGAAGCATTCAATCTTAACAAAGGCTCCATTCCGGTGCGTACCGACATGTCTCTTACTCGATTTGATTATTGTTCTAAGTTTTCCATGAATGAATTTTTATCGTCGAGTGAAAAAGGTACCTTGCTGCCCAGTATTGCGCATGGCATGGCCACCACCGGGACTATTCAAGGGTATTTTTTAGAGCGAATAGGCGAGCTGACACGCAATCCTGTGTCACCAGAGAAAGCGGCGAAGGAGTTAGTAAAAGCAATTCGCTATGGCCAATATATTATTAGGTAGCCTGTAAGTAGTACGACCTTTGCAGTAGTGCCACATTGTGGCCTACTGCGTTTTTTTATTCGACTGCACAAATGACAAGGCGTAAGTCACGGCCTTGCTTACCTCATCCTCCATCGCCTGCGTTTCTTGGGCGGCTAAATAAAAAGCCATATCGACTGAGTAACGATAATAACGTGCCGGTAACTGGTTTAAAGCGACACAGGCAATGTCAATTAACTCACTTTCATCAATACTGTCGAGTTCGGGCCGTTTTGAAAGGTCGTCCACGACTAGCTTTTCGTAATAATTAGAAATTTGGCTTTCAAAGCTCATAGCTCACCCTTTGCGTTTCGAATGTTGTTGTTTCAATTCAGTTTAGCAGCATATTTCTAGGTGTTCGGATTATTTAGTACATTTAGCTTCGGGCATTAAAAAGCCCCCACACCATGACAGTGAAGGGGCTTGCAGTAGAGGCTTGTTGTCTCTATTCGATATCGAGCCCAGATACATTTTGGAAGCCACGGGGTAGCTTATTGCCACGTCTTCCGCGCTCTCCTAGATAGTGTTCTAGGTCTGCGCCTTTGAGTTTCAGCTTACGTTTGCCAGAGAACACCAACAAGGTATCTTTGGCGCCCACAACTTTTGCGCCCACCATAAGCTCTTCACGAGCACTGGCTCGGCTAGAGGGGATGTTAATAATTTTATTGCCTTTACCTTTGGCCAGCTCTGGTAAATCTCGAACCGGGAAGACCAAAAGCCGACCTTCATTCGTAACGGCCGCGAGGTAATCAGTCGATGCTTGCGATATCGGTTGAGGAGGCAAAACTTGGGCTTCTTTGGGCAAAGTTAACAACGCCTTACCGGCTTTATTTTTACTGACCATGTCACTTAATTTCGCAATAAACCCATATCCGGCATCTGAGCTGACTAAGAATTGCTGATCGGGCTCTCCAACAAGCAACCCTTTCATTTCGGCACCCGGTGGCGGGTTTAACTTAGTGGTAATAGGCTCTCCTTGACCACGGGCTGACGGTAACTGGTGCGTTTGCAATGAGTAAGAACGGCCCATTGAATCAAGTAGCACCGTTGGTTGGTTACTCTTACCTGCCGCAGCAAACGCAAAACTATCGCCTGCTTTATAATTTAAACCTTCCGGATCTACCTCATGACCTTTACCGCTGCGAATCCATCCACGTTGTGATAAGACCACGGTGACGGCTTCTGAAGGGAGTATTTCATTTTCACTAAATGCCACAGACTCCGCTCGGCTCACTAATGCTGTGCGGCGATCATCACCGTATTCTTCAGCATCGGCTAGTATTTCTTTCTTGATCAAAGTACGCATTCGAGCGGCAGAGCCTAAGATTTTTTCCAACTTTTCACGTTCAGCAGAAAGCTCATCTTGCTCACCGCGTATTTTGATTTCCTCTAACTTGGCTAATTGGCGAAGTTTAATTTCTAAGATCGATTCAGCCTGAATATCGCTTAAGCCAAAACGGCTCATTAGCTCGGCTTTGGGCTTATCTTCAGTCCGAATAATCTCGATTACTTCATCAATGTTTAAATAGGCGATCAACAAGCCATCTAAAATATGTAAACGCGCGAGCACTTTATCTAATCGGTATTGCAAGCGCTTACGGACGACATCGGTACGGAACTCAAGCCACTCAGATAGGATAGTGTTTAGTGCTTTAACTTGCGGACGACCATCAATACCAATCATGTTCAAGTTTACACGAATGGTTTTTTCTAAATCGGTGGTGGCAAACAAGTGGTTCATCACTGCATCGACATCAACCCGGTTACTGCGCGGTTCAATCACTAAGCGCGTTGGGTTTTCATGGTCGGATTCATCACGAAGATCAACCACCATGGGCAACTTTTTAGCCTGCATTTGGGCTGCAATCTGCTCAAGAATTTTGCTGCCCGACGTTTGGTGTGGCAGCTCGGTTACGACGATATCGGAACCTTCTTGGATATATTTGGCGCGCATCTTCAAGGTTCCGCGGCCAGTTTCATAAATTTTTTCAATGTCCGCCCGAGGGCTGATCATTTCCGCACCTGTCGGAAAATCGGGTCCGCGCACATGCATCATGATATCTGCAACACTTGCACTTGGCGTATCGATCAAATGAATACAGGCGGCTGCAATTTCTTTCAAGTTATGAGGCGGAATATCGGTGGCCATACCTACGGCAATACCCGTAGTACCGTTGAGCAGTACATGAGGTAAGCGAGAGGGAAGGACCTTCGGCTCGTCCATAGTGCCATCGAAGTTAGGCACCCAATCGGCGGTACCTTGGCCCAATTCTGACAACAACAGCTGAGCGTTTTTATGCAATCTCGATTCGGTATAACGCATGGCCGCGAACGATTTTGGATCGTCCGGTGAACCCCAGTTACCTTGCCCATCGACTAAAGGATAGCGATAAGAAAACGGCTGAGCCATCAGCACCATGGCTTCGTAGCAGGCGCTGTCGCCGTGCGGATGATACTTACCCAGTACATCGCCGACGGTACGAGCCGACTTTTTATACTTAGCGGTATTTTTTAAGCCAAGCTCGCTCATTGCGTAAACAATACGCCGCTGAACGGGCTTTAATCCGTCGCCAATATGCGGCAAGGCGCGATCTAGAATGACGTACATCGAATAATCTAAGTACGCTTTTTCAGTAAATTGACTTAAAGAAATCGATTCTGAAAGATCAGTGTTCTGTTCGGACATTAGGGAACCTGTTTAAAATCAGATAATTAGCGTTGTTGTTGGCTTAGTGTCGCAGTTTCTAGCGATGAGAACAATAGTACCGGGCGGCCGAGCAGCCGCGCGGTCGTTTAAGGTTAACGATGATACTTTGGAGACAATTCAACAACGGCTTCTATAAAGGCTTGAGCGTGTGCTGGATCAACAAACTGATGAATACCGTGGCCTAAGTTGAAGACGTGTCCGGTACCTGCGCCGTACTCGGCCAAGATGCGATCCACTTCAATGCGGATTTTATCTGGGCTGGCGTACAATACACACGGGTCCATATTGCCTTGTAATGCCACTTTATCGCCTACTTGCGCACGGGCCGTGGCCAAAGAGGTGGTCCAATCTAGTCCCAGCGCGTCAGCGCCGCTATCGGCCATCACATCGAGCCACTGACCACCGCCCTTGGTGAACATAATCACAGGCACTTTACGACCCTCATGCTCACGGGTTAAACCTGCAATAATTTTCTTCATATACTTCAAAGAGAACTCGGTATAGGCCGCGTGACTTAAACTGCCGCCCCAACTGTCGAATATTTGAACCGCTTGTGCGCCCGCTTTAATTTGCGCATTCAAGTAGTCAATAATGACATCAGCTAACTGATCAAGTAACGCATGCAACAGCTCTGGCTGCGAATACAGCATGGCTTTGCTGTGACGGAAATCTTTACTGGAGCCACCTTCAATCATGTACGTCGCAAGCGTCCAAGGGCTACCCGTGAAGCCAATTAAAGGCACTTTGCCATTCAACTCTTTACGAATGGTGCTGACGGCATTCATAACATAGCCTAAATGGTCATCCATTTTCGGCTGAATAAGCCGGCTTAAGTCAGCCTCCGAACGAACGGTCTGCTTGAACTTTGGTCCTTCGCCTTGCTCAAAATATAAACCTAAACCCATTGCATCAGGAATAGTCAAAATATCTGAGAATAAGATGGCCGCATCTAAGGGGTAGCGCTCTAAAGGCTGCAAGGTAACTTCACACGCTAAATCGGCATTTTTACACAAGCTCATGAAATCGCCCGCTTGCGCACGTGTTTCACGATATTCAGGCAAATAACGCCCAGCTTGTCGCATCATCCAAATCGGTGTTCGATCAACGGGTTCACGCATCAACGCTTTCAAAAAGCGATCATTTTTCAATTCAGCCACAACTTAGACCCCTAATTAAGTAAGTTAGCCATTATACTGTGACTTTCATCAACTTACGATGGTGCTTACCTAACTATGAACTTTCTTGGCCATTGCCTGTTTTCTGACCAATCGCCAGCAGCGCTTGCGGGCAGCCTGTGGCCAGATTTTGGCTTGCGTCCAAGCGAAGAAGCATCACCTATATTTTTAACCCATTTCGACCGACACCAAGCCATCGATAAATTTACCGACCAGTGCGACGAGCTTGAATCGATTCGACAGACGTTACGACCAATTTTTAGAAAAACATCGCCACTGGTGATTGATCTTCTGATCGATCACTACTTGGCAAAGCACTGGCAAACGTTACACCCCGTGCCACTAGAGCGGTTTGCAAACAATTGCTACCAACATCTGAACCAATTTAAAGAACTCCCACTTAGCCCTCGTTTCGAGCAAACACTCTTTTGGATGACTGAACATGATTGGTTTAACGCATACGCACACTCGTGGGGTATTGAGCGAGCATTAAAAGGTATGTCACGGCGTATACAATTTACCACGCCTTTGGCAAGGCAAGCGCATCAAGCTTGTGCGTTAGTGGCCGAATACGATGGCTGTTTTTCTGATTATTTAGCATCGTTGACCCAGCACTTGAATGCCCAGGATATTGTTCCTGGAATTAAAGACCTAAAAAAGCCCGACTAAATAGGCGGGCTTTTTGAAAAGAACAATAACTTAACGCTTAAACGTCAAGATAATCCATTATGCCTTCTGCCGCTTGTCGGCCTTCGTAAATTGCCGTTACGACTAAATCGGATCCGCGAACCATATCGCCACCGGCAAATATTTTTTCATTGCTGGTTTGGAATTTATAGGTTTGCTGCTCGGGTGCAATAACGCCTTTCCAATCGTTAAGCTTGATACCAAAATTTTCAAACCATGGCGCTGGACTTGGTTGAAACCCAAAGGCGACCAAAACGATATCAGCTTCAAGAACTTCTTCGCTACCTTCAATCACCTCAGGGCGACGACGACCGTTTTCATCCGGCTCACCAAGCTTGGTGGTGACCAACTTAACGCCTTCTACTTTACCGTCGCCAACAATTTCTACTGGCTGACGATTAAATAGAAACTGAACGCCTTCTTCTTTGGCATTACCGACTTCGCGAACCGAGCCTGGCATATTGGCTTCATCTCGACGATAAGCACAAGTGACTGATTTAGCTTGCTGGCGAATAGAGGTGCGGTTACAGTCCATCGCGGTATCACCACCGCCAAGTACAACAACTTTTTTGCCTTTCATATCGATAAATTCACTCGGGTCTTTTTCCCAACCTTGATTGTGATTCACGTTCGATATTAAAAAGGGTAACGCATCGTAGACACCGTCTAAATCTTCCCCGTCAAAGCCGCCTTTCATATTAGTGTAAGTTCCCATCGCTAAAAATACCGCATCGAATTCATCGATAATCGATTGAAACTCAATATCTTTGCCCACTTCGGTATTTAAACGAAACTCTACCCCCATTTCTGTGAAAAGCTCACGGCGTTTAGACATGACGGTTTTTTCCAATTTAAACTCTGGAATACCAAAAGTCAGCAAGCCACCTACTTCTGGGTATTTATCAAATACCACCGGTGTCACACCGTTACGAATAAGCACATCAGCACACCCTAATCCAGCTGGACCTGCACCGATAACTGCAACGCGTTTATCGGTTTTGGTGACATTGGTTAAGTCTGGCTTCCAACCCATGGCGAAAGCGGTGTCGGTAATATATTTTTCTGTATTACCAATGGTGACCGCACCAAAGTCATCATTGAGTGTGCACGCGCCTTCACAAAGTCGATCTTGCGGGCAAACTCGTCCGCACACTTCTGGTAATGAGTTTGTTTGATGGCTCAACTCAACGGCTTCTAAAATATTTCCTTCACTGACCAGTTTTAACCAGTTCGGAATATAGTTGTGCACTGGGCACTTCCACTCGCAATAGGGGTTACCACAATCTAAACAACGATGCGATTGCTCCGCCGCTTGGCGTTGACCCATAGGCTCGTATATTTCAACAAACTCTTCTTTACGCGCGCTCAATTCTTTTTTGGCTGGATCTCGACGGCCAACATCAACGAATTGAAAATCATTATTTAATCGTTCAGTCATTTTCAGTTCTCCGTCAATTATTCAGTGCGTGCACGTGTGGTAGAAAGCAAGTCTGTTAACCCGGCCGCTTTTGGTTTCACTAACCAGAAGTTACCAATATAGTCGTCAAAGTTATCCAACAATTCGGCACCCCATGCACTGTGTGTTTCATCTACGAATCGCGCAATTATGCGGAATAAATGATCACGGTGATTTTCCATTTGTTCAATGTGAATGCGGTGAATATCCACCAACTCGCGGTTATATTTGTCGGCAAAGGTATTTTCCAAATCTAGCACATAGGCAAATCCGCCGGTCATACCAGCACCAAAGTTACCGCCTACTTTCCCTAATACGGCGACCATACCTCCGGTCATGTATTCGCAGCAGTGATCCCCAGCGCCTTCTATTACGGCATGCGCCCCTGAGTTACGTACGGCAAAACGTTCACCTGCGGCACCACCTGCATACAGCTCACCACCGGTTGCGCCGTATAAACAGGTATTACCCATAATAGAAGTTTTCTGTGTTTCAAAGGCACTGCCTTTCGGTGGGCGAATAACAATTTTACCGCCCGACATACCCTTACCAACGTAATCGTTTGCATCGCCATCTAGCACTAGATTTAACCCGCCAGCATTCCAAACGCCAAAGCTTTGCCCTGCAATGCCCGATAAATTCAAGGTAATTGGAGAGTCTGACATCCCCAAATTGCCGTACTTTTTAGCGATCGCGCCAGAGGCCAATGCGCCAATTGAGCGATCACAGTTGCCTATGGTGAAATTGAATTCACCCCCCGATTTAGTTTCAATCGCTTGCTCGATTGCAGCAAATATTTCACGCTGCTTCTCACCTTTGTCAAACGGTTCATTTCGCTCAACTAGACACACTTGTGGCTTGTCACTCGGAATTTGGTCACTGAACAATAAGTTGGATAAATCGAGCGTACTGCGCTTGCCGGTTAAATCGGTACGAGGTGTTAAAATTTGAGTTTGACCGATTAATTCAGATAAAGATCGGTACCCTAAATGCGCTAGGTGCTCACGTACTTCTTCTGCAACAAAACGGAAATAGTTTTTAACCATATCAACAGTGCCGCGGAAATGATTCTCGCGCAGCATCGCGTCTTGTGTTGCAACCCCTGTTGCACAATTATTTAAATGGCAAATCCTCAAGTACTTACAACCCAAGGCGACCATTGGCGCGGTACCAAAGCCATAACTCTCGGCTCCAAATATGGCCCCTTTAATTACATCTAACCCAGTTTTTAAACCACCATCAGTTTGTAAGCGAACTTTGTCTCGTAAATTATTACCGCGTAAAGTTTGCTGCACTTCCGCCAAACCAAGCTCCCATGGCGAGCCAGCATGCTTAATAGAGGTTAACGGACTCGCGGCAGTTCCGCCATCATAGCCTGAAATAGTAATTAGATCGGCATAGGCTTTTGCAACGCCTGCTGCAATGGTTCCAACGCCTGGCTCTGACACTAGTTTCACTGAGATCAGAGCTTCAGGATTAATCTCTTTTAAATCAAAAATAAGCTGAGCTAAATCTTCAATTGAATAAATATCGTGATGCGGTGGCGGTGAAATAAGCGTCACACCAGGGACTGAATAACGTAGTTCGGCAATTAACTTATTAACTTTACCCCCAGGTAGCTGACCACCTTCACCCGGCTTTGCACCTTGAGCAACTTTAATTTGAATAACATCAGCGCTCATCAAGTAAGCGGGCGTTACACCAAATCGACCAGACGCTACTTGCTTAATTTTAGATCGTTTCATAGTGCCATAGCGGCGTGGGTCTTCACCGCCTTCGCCAGAGTTTGACCGACCACCGAGTTCATTCATGGCCACCGCAAGCGCTTCATGCGCTTCTGGTGAAAGTGCCCCTAAAGACATCGCGGCCGAATCAAAGCGAGGGTAAATCTCTTCCACAGGCTCAACTTCAGACAGATCTAGCGAAGGACGATCACTTTTTAATTGCAGTAAATCGCGAATCGTTGCAGGCGTTCGTTCATTCACATAACGTGCAAAATCACGGTATCGCTTTTCATTACCTTGCTGAACCGCATCTTGCAATGCCGTAACAACGTCTGGGTTAAATGCATGATACTCACTGTCGTGCACATATTTTAATTTGCCGCCTTGATCAATAGACTTTCGAGCTTTCCAAGCATCGGCGGCTAATTGAATTTGTTCTTGGTGAAAATGTTCAAACTGCGCGCCTTCAATACGAGTGGTGACGCCACTAAAACATAAATCTACAATATCTTTTGAAAGCCCTACGGCTTCAAATAATTGCGCGCCACGATAAGAAGCTACGGTAGAAATGCCCATTTTGGACATGATCTTAAGCAAGCCTTTATTGATGCCTTTGCGATAATTCTTATGCAGAATGTGATGATCACCAATCACTTCGCTGGTGCGAATCATGTCATCAATCACTTCATAGGCTAGATATGGGTACACAGCGGTTGCCCCAAAGCCTAATGCCACGGCGAACTGATGCGGGTCGCGAATAGCGCCTGAGTCGAGCACAATATTCGTATCACAGCGCAACCCCTTATCTACTAATCGGTGATGAACCGCACCCGTTGCCATCGCCGCAGGTATCAACAACGAACCTTTTTCAAGTGCTCTGTCACTTAAAATTAAAATCTTAATACCATCATGGCTGGCTTGCTCTGCAGCATCGGCCAATTTCACAATGGCGTCTTTCAGCGTCTCGTTCTGTCCATAACTCAACGACAAGGTTCTATTTTTAAACTGAGCTGACGTTTGTTGAAGCATGTTCTTATACTTCAGCGGCGACAAAACAGGAGACGCTAAAATTAAACGAGTAGCATGCTCAGCTTGCGGGGTAAATAGGTTTGCTTCAGGACCCAGGCACGTTTCCAACGACATCACGACAGATTCACGCAATGGGTCAATCGGTGGGTTGGTTACCTGAGCAAATTGCTGGCGAAAGTAGTCCGTAACGGGTCGTATTTTGTGCGATAAAACGGCCATGGGTGCGTCATCGCCCATTGAACCTACCGCCTCCTGACCAGTCTCAGCCAAAATACGTAACACCTGCGTTCGCTCTTCTGAACTCACCTGAAACAACTTTTGATACACGTTAACGGTTTCACTGTTTAAACTTGAGCCGTCACCTTCTTCTGCTTGCTCGAATCGGCTGCGTAGTCGAACGGCATTTTTCTTAAGCCAATCTTTGTATGGGTGGGCTTTCTTCAAACGGTTATCAATAGTTTCCGTTTCTAAAAACTCGCCCGTTTGAGTATCAATGGCCACAATTCGACCAGGACCCACTCGACCTTTGGCCACTACATCTTCTGGTTTGTAGTCAAAGGTTCCTGTTTCAGAGGCCAGGGTAATGTAGCCATTTTTCGTGATTACCCAGCGAGCCGGTCGTAAACCATTTCGATCAAGCATACATACGGCGTATCGACCGTCAGTTAAAACGATGCCCGCAGGACCATCCCATGGCTCCATATGCATAGAGTTAAATTCATAAAATGCTTTTAATTCGGCATCCATGTTTTCTACGTTATGCCAAGCAGGCGGAATCATAGTTCGGCAAGCTCTAAATAAATCCATGCCGCCAAGTAGCATTAACTCCATCATGTTATCCATACTCGAAGAATCTGAACCAGTTGTATTCACAACTGGCTGTAACTCATCTAAGTGTGGGATGTTGTCATTTTTGAATTTAGAAGCACGGGCTTTAGCCCAATTTCGATTGCCTGAAATGGTATTAATTTCACCATTATGAGCCACCAAACGAAACGGCTGTGCCAGAGGCCACTTTGGTGCTGTGTTCGTAGAAAAGCGTTGATGGAAAACACAAATAGCGGTTTCTAGGCTGTCGTCGGCTAAATCTAAATAGAAACCCGGTAGGTCTACCGGCATGACCAAACCTTTGTACGAAACAACGGTGTTTGACAATGAGCAAATGTAAAACTCTTCATCTTCTATCAACTGTTGTTCAGTTTTACGACGTGCGGTGTATAGTTTTATATCGAGTTTTTCGTCCGATTTTGCGCGAACAAATATTTGCTGAATATCCGGTAGGCATTCAAGCGCCATAGGGCCACAAAATTCAGTGTTTGTTGGAACAGTACGCCAACCAAGAACTTCTAAGCCTTGATCGGCAATTTGAGATTCTAAAATGGAACGTGCCGTTTGATTTTTAACAGGATCTTGGCTTAGAAAGATCATGCCTATGGCAAAAGAGTCACCCAATTCAGTTTCAAACAAAGCGCGCGCTTGCGCTTTAAAGAAACGCTCAGGCATTTGTAACAATAAACCACAACCATCACCTGTTTTTCCGTCGGCTGCTATGCCGCCTCGGTGGGTCATGCATGTAAGCGATTCAATAGCCGTAGACAATAAATTATGGCTAGGCTGACCTTCCATGTGGGCGATCAATCCAAAACCACAGTTGTCACGGAATTCCGCCGGGTTATATAAACCTTGACTCATTAACGTTCACCTTTGTTTTGCCTTAAAGCACCTGAAATTTATGTGTTTCGACGATTTTTAAAGCGATTTCAAATTAGTTGATGAACGTCAGTTTAAGGTCAATTACATCTTCAACCTAATTATAACGGTATAATAAGCTATATTAATTTACAGCAGTCTCCCGAACATCCCTAAACGAGCGGATCCAAGGAGACTCTCCTTCAAACCGTTTAGGCAATTCAGTCAGTGCCTTTTCGGCCTCTGCCTTGGAGTTAAACTGCCCATATATGAGCACAAACCAAGGTTTTCCTTGGTAGGTGGTTTCAACTATGTCGACTTTTTCCGGGGCACTAAACTCTTTAGTCACTGAGTCTAACTTGCTTCGATCTCTTACTCCCACTAACTGCATGGTGAATTGCGCATCCTCAGCCCTGTCTAAAAGAGTCGGCTTGCTCATGGGCACACTAGACTCAGCAACGACCGCTACTTCACTTGCCTGCGCTTGAACTGGCTGATCAGGCACTTCTTCAGTGGCTGGCGCAGTTGAATCGCTTTGCGGGGAAGTTTCGTTCAAGCTGGGTTCTGGCTCTGATTCACCAGGCGCTTTTTCGGCATCAGTGGTACTCGGAGCTTGCGTTGGCGATGTTTGCTGCGATTTAGCATCAATTTTTGCAGCGGCATCCGCCAGCTTTTGTTGTACGTTAGAAAGTGGCGCCGAGCTTACTGGAACTTCGACGGTATCAACTTGGTCTTTGTTTTCATTTAAATTATAAAGCAAAGCGATCGTCACAATGGTTAGCGCGGCAACACCTGCGATCACATGAGTTAGCGGAAAACCTTTGGTTTTTTCAGCGGTTCGAAACGTAGAGCCAATAAGATAGTCTCTTGCGAGCTCATTTAGAGACAGTAAAGAGCCTTGAGACATTTGATTTAAGCGCGAAATATCTTTAGCTGCAAACGGCAAATCGCCAACATTGCCTGCCGCAACCAACCTGTCTTTTAAATATAAGGTGGCATCTTCATCGGTTAAGGGCAGTAAGGGGTAGTTGAACCAATCATCTTCATGCAGTTCTGCAGCCGCCGCTTCAGATTCGATCAACCATAACTGATGTAATCGATGATCAAGGCTTGCTGAGGGTCTAAATTGATGTGCCAGAGCAAGGATCGGCTCTGGCAAATGATCGGCGAATTGAACAACCAACAGAAAGGCTTCACCGGCTTCAGTTCGAGATGCAACTATTTGATTGATTTGCTGAGTCATTAGCTCAACATCGGATTCAACTTTTAGCCCTAATCCTAATTGACCAACAATCTCACGCAGAAATTCGTCGTGGGTTTCTATTTCGCTGCCATCTATCCAAGCAATACGCCAATGGTCTTCAAGCATTTTAACCACATGCTGTATAAGCATTCGCTTGCCTGACCCGGCCGGTCCAATCACCAAACCGTCTTGGGGGCTATAAGTCAGCAGGTGGCGAATCGTCTCGGCTATTTCGTAACGACCCCCTGCACCACTAAATACCATTGCATCGACAAGAGCGCCAAAAGGATCGTATTTCAAGCCATAAAAGGACTGCATTCGTTCGGATTGTTCAGATAAATCCACGTATTTCTCCAACCTATGCGATTAACAGCCATTTAAGCGGCTATTAATCTCGCTGTCTAGAGTAATAGTGCTCTTTAATGGCAAAAATGATTTAAGGTGCGTAAAAGATCTTCTTTTGAAAAGTCTGAGGTCACGAATGCTTCGCCTAAGCGTTTCAGTAGAATCAACTTTAACGTGCCTGAATCTACTTTTTTATCCCTATACATTGCATCTACGTACTGCACAGCCGTCATGCCTTTTGGCGACTCAACAGGTAAGCTGGCTCGCTTAATTAACTGTGATAAGCGTTGGGCATCTTCAGCAGTGATGTACCCTAATTGTGCTGACATATGTGCCGCCATCACCATGCCTATTGCCACCGCTTCTCCATGCAAATAGGTGCCATAGCCCATGGTAGTTTCAACAGCGTGGCCAAAGGTATGACCAAAGTTGAGCGTTGCTCTAATTCCTTGCTCTGTTTCATCTTGCGTGACAACAGATGCTTTTATTTCACACGATTTAGAAATTGCATCAATTAAGGCATTAGACTCCAATGCAAATATAGCGTCGATATTTGCTTCTAAATAGCTTAAATATTTTTCATCGTGCAATGCACCATGCTTAATAATCTCAGCAAACCCTGCGGCAAATTCTTTTTTCGGTAAGGTATTGAGCACAGCTGGATCAATAAAAACCGCTAAAGGTTGTTTAAACGCCCCAATCATGTTCTTTCCCAGTCGATGGTTTACGCCTGTTTTGCCACCAACAGAGGAATCTACCTGAGATAATAATGTTGTAGGGATTTGAATAAAGTCTACGCCCCGCTGATAACTGGCGGCCGCAAACCCAGTCATGTCACCTATAACGCCACCGCCAAGTGCGACTAAGGCAACCTTTCGACTGTAGGGTTTTTCTAGCAATGCATCGAATATCAAATTGATCGTATCAAGAGTTTTGTGTTGCTCGCCATCGGGCAATACAACAGCCTCTACAGATTTATTCGCTCCTTCAAGCGCCTGTTTTATCTTATTTAGATACAATGGAGCCACGGTTGTATTCGTTACAATCATGACTTCCAAATGAGGTATGGCTTTTAAAAGAAGCTCCGGTGTAGACAAGCAGTCACCAATATAGATTGGATAAGACCGATCACCTAAGGCAACAGTTACTGTTTTCATGTTTACTCTTCTAAAAAAGAAAGGATTTCCTGCATTACAAGCTTGGTTGGCTTTAAGTTGGTATCGATATAAAGATCTGCCACCTCACTGTAAAGCGGGTTGCGGACTTCTGCCATAACTTCTAATGTTTTTTTAGGGTTTTGGGTTTGCAGCAAAGGCCTATTTTTATCACGACCCGTTCTTTGCAATTGCTGCTCAACCGATGTCGCTAAATAGATTACCACGCCAGATTGCACGATACATTGCCGATTTTGCAATCTTAAAATGCACCCACCTCCCGTCGCTATTATCTGCGGAGGCTCTTTACACATTTCGACGATGGCTTGAGTTTCGCGATCACGAAAGCCTTCTTCACCTTCAATATCAAATATCCAGGGAATCGTCGCACCAGAACGCTCTTCAATCTCTTTGTCGATATCAACAAAAGAGCAGCTAAGCTGCTCTGAAAGTAATCGACCAATGGTGCTTTTTCCTGCGCCCATTGGTCCGACTAATATGAGGTGTTTCTGTAGAGGCATTAGTTCGCCACGATTCCCTCTTCAATAATCTTCGGTGTAATGAAGATTAATAACTCAGTTTTCTCTTCAACTTCCGACGTACGACGGAACAGGCCACCTACAAAAGGTAAGTCTCCTAAAATTGGCGTCTTATCCGTACTGGTGTTTTTACCCACTCGGTAAACACCACCAAGGACGAGTGTCGCTCCGTTGTCGACCAATACTTGGGTTGTCACGTTGTTCACATCTAACGTTACAGCACCTACGGCACCCGAAGAAGAAATAGAATCCTGGTTAATTTTCAATTGCATAATGACACGGTCATCAGGCGTTAACTGAGGAATAACATCTAACTTTAAGCCAGCTTCAACAAATACGGTTTCACCATCAGGACCGGTAACACCGATACTTTGACCCGAGAAGATACTGGCCGATTGTCCGTCAGAGGTAATCACCTTAGGTTGAGAAACAACCTCAGCATCCCCTTGGCTTTCTAAGGCGGCAATCTGTAGATCAATCAATGAAAGACCCGCACGAGATAGCCCGATTGAGAAAGTATTGTTAGAGGCACCTGGTGGTAATCCTACAAAGAAAGAGCTTGGCGTACTGAGGTTGCCACCTAAATTAGGTTCTGCAGCGCCTTGCCATGTTACACCAAACTGTTCACTTGCCGAGGTTCGAGCCGTAACAATTCGAGCTTCAATCAACAGTTGTTTAACCGGGACATCAAATACTTCGATGGCTCGACGAATGCCGCTCAAGTTAATGGCAACGTCTGTCACGATCAGCGTATTGGTACGTGTATCTACTACAACACTGCCGCGTGGCGATAAGAAGCCATTCGATAACGCTGTCGAGGTTTCTGTCGTGGAACCGTCTTCATTGGTCGTTGTCGTGGTATCAGAGCCACCACTTTGCGCTTGAATGATTTGTGCAATGTCTTCGGCTTTAGCATAATTAATCTGCACGTACTCGGTTCTAAGCGGCGCTAATTGTATTGTTTGTTTACGCGCTTCAAGCTCTAAACGCTCTTGCTCAGCTAATTCTGCCGCTGGCGCAACTAACAACACATTGCCGTTTTGACGTTTATCTAGGCCATTGGTTTTAAGTACTAAGTCTAAGGCTTGATCCCAAGGCACATTATTTAAGCGAAGTGTAATAGTGCCGTTAATCGAATCAGAAGCAACTAGGTTTATGCCAACGTAGTTTGCAATAATCTGTAGAACATCACGCACTTCAATATCTTGGAAGACTAACGAAAGCTTATCGCCGCTGTATGGGAATTTTTCTTTAAGCCGCTCTTCTTCTTCTGCCGCAGTCAATTGATTAACTTCAACGGTCATTCGGTTGTCGGCTTGATAAGCTAAATAGTCATAAGCGCCATCAACTTCTAATCGAATGATAGCGTGACCATCTTCATTATAAACGTTAATAAACTGCACGGCCGTTGCAAAATCCACAACATCTAATCGGCGTCGCAGTTCAGAAGGAACTTCAAAGCTGTCTACCTGAATGTAAATATCGCCGCCTTTTTCGAAAACAGAAGCGTTCGCACCAGCGTTGGCAAATTCTACAACTACTTGGCCTGCTCCCGATTCAGTACGGCGGAAATCAACATTTTGAACTTCGTTGCTTTTAGCAGATAAGGCCGGAGCACTTGATACCGCAGGCGTTGCCGTTGCAGCAGACGTTGGTTTAGTTTTTGAAACTAAAGACTCTGCACCATCACCAATAAATATGGAGACCACATTGCCGTTAACTTCCGTTGCATAGCTTACTAATTTTGTCAGACTAAATACAACGCGTGTACGGTCACCAGTATCTAAAATCGCTGCATTTCGAGTGTTTCCGCTGCCGATCTGTATGTATTTTTCGCCAAGTAGGCTAGAAGCACCGGCGAAATCAAGCGAAATTCGCGCTGGATCTTCGATACTATAACCAACGGGCTCTGGAGCGATTCCGTCAAAGGTTAGGACTATCTGGGTCCGGTCACCTGATAACGATAATACTTCCAAATCCGTTAAACTCGACGCAACCGCGTTCGACAGGAAGCAGATACTTACGAAAGCAAGCAGTGCTTTATAACTTTTTATAACGTTCACTATTTTCACCTCACCACCCTTGCTCATTGCTCTATGCCATCGAGAACAATGGCTCTCGGGCGCTCTACCCAGTTATCGTTCCCTGACGGGACAATTTCAATTAAATCTATTTGCGTTTCTGAAATATCGATAATGCGACCAAAATTACGCCCTAAGTAGTTGCCTACTTTTACGCGGTGCACTTCGCTTTGGCCGTCTTTCACTAAGGCCCATAACACTTCTTCTTCATCTAAACCGTTTAACGTACCCACCATAGTGATGTTTTCGATACGGAACGTTTCTAAATACTCTTTCACCCGATCAAAATCTGGTTTCACGTTACTCTTTGGAGCCGCTCGCTCTTCTTGAATAAGTTCAATAGGCCGAGGAACTTCAAAAGGAGAGCGGTTACCACTGGCCGTGTAAGAAACCAGATCTGGTGGTATAAATTCTGGCGGTGGCGGAATAGTGCCTTTAGGCCGAGAATCTTGCTCATTTACATATGCTTTAAGATCGGTCAATGGATCTTGCTGAACGCAGGCGGTTAATACAGATACAACCGCTAGTGGCAGTAATAAAGACTTTTTCATCATTAGTCCTCCGCCTTATAACGATACGTTTTGGCTGAAATCTGCATGGTCAGCGGTGCAGCGGCTTCATCACTTGCTGAGCTTCGCGACAGAGTCGTTATGCTAAAATCATGGAGCGTCACAATTCTGGGGATCGCCGCCATTGCGCTTACGAAGTTACCCATTTCATGGTACGAACCACGAACGGTGATATCGATTGGCGTTTCAATGTAAAACTCTTTAACTTGCTCGCCTCGTGGTGTGATTTTATCAATCTCTAAACCACTTTGCGTACCCGTTGTGCTTATGTCATCAAGCAATCCTGGCATTTCTGTTTCATCAGGAAGCTGAGACAAAAGTGCACCGAAGGTTTCTTCCATCTCGGCTAGCTGCTCTTTAAATGCATCCAAGTTTGCAACGCGGAACGATTTAGTACGGTATTGCTCTTTAAGACCCTGCTCTTTGCCCTGTTCACGAACAAAACGCTCTTGCGAGCCTTTTACAGCAAACCAGTAAAAGCCGAACACAATTAATACGGCCACTAACAATAACGCCGTCATTCGAACAACCAAGGGCCAAGACCCTATGTTATTGAAGTCTGGGTTTTCGTAATCGAATTCTTTAAATCCTTCGAAAAAGCTTTTTGCACTCATATTATGCATCCTCTTCTATTTTCAGAGGATTCGTAACATTCACTTTTAAGCTGAAGTTATTGCCCACGACGTCATTACCTTCTTTGATCGCCTCTACATTTTGTAAAAACGTATCTGAAAACCACTCAGATCGATCAAGATTCCGTAAGAAATCAGATATCGCCAATTTTTTATCCGCAAAGCCATTTATTTCAAGGACCGAACCTTTACTAGTTAAGCTATTAAAATAAACACCGTCGGGAGTAGCACTGACCAGTTCTTCGAACACATGGACGATAATTTGGCGATCACCCTGCAAGCTCTGAATGACATTCATACGCTCAATTAAAGCTTCACGTTGCTGGCGTAGACCTTCAATTTCTTTGATCTTACCGTCTAATTCTTTAATTTTGTTCGTCATATAGGTGTTGCGGGTAACTTGGTAGTCTACCTTAGCTTGAACCGATTGATTCCAACCAAACCCAGCAGCGCCTGCACAGGCCGCAACGAGCAACAGCACTAGCAAGAATTGTTTTTGTCTCGCTTCACGGCGCTCTTCACGCCATGGGCGTAAATCAATATTTGCCATCTTCGAAGCTCCTCAAGGCTAATCCACATGCAATCATCATCGCAGGGGCATCGTTTGTCAGGTTTGCAGCATTCACTTTATTTGACAACGTCATATTCGCAAACGGATTGGCAATGATTGTATTGGTTCCAATCTTTTCTTGTACACGTTGGGCAAGACCAGGAATAGAAGCCGTACCGCCCGCTAAGATAATGTAGTCGACATCGTTGTACTGAGACGCCGCAAAAAAGAATTGCAATGAACGACTGACCTGCTGCACAACGGCCTCTTTAAATGGCTCTAGTACTTCGCTGGTGTAATCATCTGGCAAGCCACCTTGCTTTTTCGCTAACCCGGCTTCTTGTTGAGTCATGCCATAACGACGCATGATTTCTTCAGTCAATTGCTTGCCGCCAAAAAGCTGTTCACGGGTATAAATGGTATTGCCTTCATTTAATACACTGAGCGTAGTCATAGTATGGCCAACATCGACAATAGCGACGGTGGTTCCTTCTTCAGACTTCTCTAGCTGATCGGACAACAAACCGTAAGCACGCTCTAAAGCGAAAGCTTCAACATCGACCGCCTTACAAGTAAGACCGGCAATGGCTAATGAATCTTGGCGCAATTCTACGTTTTCTTTACGGCAAGCCGCGAGTAAAACGTCGACAAGATTGTCGCCTTTGGCAGACGGACCTTGCACTTCGAAATCAATCGCAACTTCATCGAGCGGATAAGGTATGTATTGATCCGCTTGGACCTCAATATCCGTTTCCATCTGCTCATCGGTCAAGCCTGCATTCATCTCGATGGTTTTAGTAATCACCGACGATCCGGCTACCGCAACGGCAGCCTCTTTAATTTTCGAACGAGACTTTTTATAGAGCTTTTCAATAGCTTCACCCACAGCAGCTTCATCGTTGATATTCTTTTCAACGACTGCATTTTCAGGCAATGGCTCTACCGAGTATGCTTCGACGCGATACCCATCTCCATTACGACTTAGCTCCATCAGTTTCACCGAAGTAGAACTGATATCGACACCAAGTAACCTTTTTTGTTTCTTTTTGAATAAGGAGGCCACGGATGTTTCCCTTCAACAACACGTACTTACGAACGTTTCTTAGTTTTTACATTAACTATTACATAACACAATAGACCAATCCGCAATGTATAAAAAGGACAAATTCTGCTTATAATGGGGGGCTTTTATCTAAAACGTGACGTAACTCCTTATTTTGATTGGAAAAACATGAAATTTTTGACTAAAACAATACGACTATTTATTTGGTCACTCTTTGCTGGAATTTGTGGCTTAGTTCTCATTTCTGCCAGTATGTACCTATATTTATCCCCCGCTTTGCCCGATGTTCAGAAGCTTAGAGACTTTAAATTACAAACTCCAATGCGTATTTTGAGCGCGGACAACAAATTAATTGCCGAATATGGAGAGCAACGTCGAGCACCTTTAAATTACGATCAAATTCCCATTCGGTTTGTCCAAGCACTCATCGCAATCGAAGATAAGCGGTTTGAGCAACATGCCGGAGTCGACCCAGTACGCTTCACCAGAGTAGTCCTCGACGTCTTAATAACTGGCGATAAAGAAGGCGCCGGCGGCTCAACGCTCACACAGCAAGTCGCTCGAAATTATTTTTTAACTCAGCAAAAAACCTTTACTCGTAAGTTCACAGAGATATTGCTGGCGTTAAAAATGGAAAGTGAGCTGACTAAAGCTGACATTTTTGAGCTTTATATCAATAAACACTTTTTAGGCTATCGCTCCTACGGAATTCAAGCCGCGGCTAATGTGTACTATGGCAAAGACATCAATGATTTAACCTTAGCTCAACTTGCAATGATTGCGGGTCTGCATCAAGCGCCTTCATCGGCAAACCCAATTGCAAATAAAGAGCGTGCTAAGAAGCGCAGAAATACGGTGCTTTCGGCTATGTACACAAACGGTTTTATCACGACAGCCGAATACGAGCTGGCTAAAGCCGAACCCATTACGGCTAAATATCATGGCAATAACCCCGACTTTGAAGCTTGGTATTTAGCTGAAATGGTCCGCGCGGAAATGCTAGAACGTTATGGAGAAGACGCCTATAACGATGGTTACACTGTATACACAACCATAAACAGCGAACTTCAGGTCGCCGCTAATCGTGGTGTGAGTAAAACGTTGGTGAGCTATAGCCGTCGTCATGGTTATTTAGGTCCCGAGTCTTCTCCTGAAAATGAAGACTTTGATATCGAAACTGATAAAGAATCGCGCTTAACGGTGCTCAATAAGACGCCGGAATATGGCGGTTTAATCCCCGCTCTCGTATTAGAAAGCGGCCCAGATGGCTTGGTTGTTCAGCCTAAAGGCTACGATACGGCAATCGCTTTAGACCTTGAATCCATTCAATGGGCAAGAGAAAGGATAAAAGTTGACGAATTCGGCCCTGCCATTACTGATGGGACTCAAGTTGCCAACCCAGGAGATTTCGTTCGACTAGAGGGAGGCAGCGATGGATTCTTACTCGCCCAAATCCCAAACGCTCAAGGAGCACTTGTCGCGCTTTCACCGACCGATGGCAGAGTACAAGCCCTTGTCGGCGGCTTTGACTACAGCCTTAATAAGTACAACCGAGTCACACAATCGGCACGCCAAGCAGGGTCTACCTTTAAGCCGTTTGTTTACAGCGCGGCTTTAGATAAGGGCTACACACCTGCAACGATCGTTAACGATGCACCTATTGTAAGAGCCGACTCGGCTCAAGAAGATGTATGGCGACCGAAAAACTCTGGAGACAGATACCTCGGTCCCATTCCGATGCGCCAAGCACTTTATCAGTCTCGCAATTTATCAGGCATTCGAATTCTAGATGACATTGGCGTGTCTTATGCTCGAAACTACGCAACACGATTTGGCTTTGCAAAGGAATCGCTGGCCAATGATATGACCTTGATTCTAGGCAGTACAGCCATGCCACCTATGCAGATTGCACAAGGCTACGCGGTATTTGCGAATGGCGGCTATTTAGTGGAACCTTACTTCATTGATCGCATAGAAGATTTAAATGGTAATATTATTTTTGAAGCAAACCCGACGATTGTTTGCCGCGGTTGTCCTGAAGCGTCGGAAAGCTTCGAAGAAGAGCCCGAGGCACCTGAAAGTGCAGAAGCTATAAACATTACGCCTCTAGAGCTGAATGTAGATGGCGAAGAAGCCACAAAAACTACCTTAGCGAAACGTTATGCACCCCAAGTATTATCGCCGCAAACGGCATTTTTAGTAGATTCCATGCTTAAGGACGTCATCACCAAAGGAACTGGCCGTGCGGCTTATAGAGCGATTCCTCGCAACGATTTAGCCGGTAAAACGGGCACCACAAACGATGCCGTCGACGCTTGGTTTACAGGATACAACGGCGATATAGTCGCCGCTACCTGGGTAGGATACGACAGCAATGTTTCCTTAGGCTACAATGAGTTTGGGGGTAAAGCAGCCTTACCTGGTTGGATTGAGTTCATGAACACGGCTTTAAAAAATAAGCCATTGAACAACCTCCCACAACCCGTTGGTATTACCCAAGTTCGCATCGACCCTAAAACTGGCTTGCTTGCTACGCCAAGTACACCCGACGCACGTTTTGAGTACTTTAAAGAAGGCAGCGTTCCTACGGAGTATACTAATTCTAACGTAACAATTGATTTCAGTGCCGAAGAAGCTCCTCCGGAGGCGCAAGAAGACCTCGACAGCGCTGTCGAGTCACTGTTCTAATTGTTAAGAGAGCGCCATTAGGCGCTCTCAAGTTACTCTATATTGAAGCCTACTCAGATACTTTATTACGGCCACTGTTTTTTGATCGATATAAAGCTTCATCTGCTTTAAGAATGACAGTATTGAGAGGCTCCGTAGTAGCCAGATTAAGTTCGGCAACGCCAAAACTGGCGGTAATTTTTATTTCAGTATCACCTTTTCTAAATGCGATTGACTCTTCAAGCGTTCCCCTGAGCGACTCCGCAATTTCTTTAGCTTTGTCGATCATGGCTCCAGGCAAAATAATTAAAAACTCCTCTCCGCCAAAACGGCACTTAAAATCGGAAGCTCGCAATGAGTAACCATGAATAAGCGACGCTACAAATACCAAAATTTCGTCACCGACATCATGCCCATAGGTATCATTTACACTTTTAAAGTGATCAATATCAAACATAATGACACTGGTCACTTTAGGCGGTGTACTTCCTTCATGTTCAAAGGCTTCAATCCACTCAGTGAGAGCCAGTCTATTTGCAAGCCCCGTCAAAAAATCGAGGTGGCTCTCCATTAGCGCTTTGGAATGCGCGCGCTGAAGAGTTAATTTTTCCTGCTTTAACACAATGGATGCTTCACGGCTTTCTTTCAGCTGCAACCCTACCAGCTGGGCTTGGAAAAATAGGAACACATAAAAAACATATTCAACAACATAAACATTGTGCAGTGCATTTTTAGAGGCAATAACATCGTTAACGGCACCTACACCTAAAATGAGCGCGCTCGATAATATTAGCCAAGCAAAGCGCCGCTTTTGCCTTATGCCAATTATAATGACGAGTAAAATAGCGCCACACCAAAAACCTAGGTAAGCCAGGTAGTAATTTAACAAAGAGGAAACTAATGGTGCCGGCATGATAATCGTGGCAATGGTGCCGATTGCCGCCGAGCCAAACGCTCCCCAAACTATGCGCTTCGGTACTAGCCTTGGCATTAAAAAACATAAAAACCCAAAGTAGGACACTGACATATAGAGCACGCTGAGATACTCAGCCTTAATGCTAATCTCATAATGCCTCATTGATATAGGCTGAATGAATATTTCCAACAAACCGGCAGTGCTTACCCCTCGTAGCAGGGCTGAAAAGCAGACAAATGCTAACAACAACGCCGTTAAATTCTCTCGAGAATAAAAGAATTGAACTAAATAGTGGAAAATCATGATTAGTAGCCCACCTGATAGTAGGCTTCGAATAATCATGTTTTGGTGTACTTCGCGCTGCAAAATATCTGAACGCTGTATAGCAATGGGTTGTCGAATACCTCCCGCGTGCATATTTGCCTTAGTAACATAAATAACAAGTAGGCCGTTTGAGGAAGCTGGGAAATGATGGATTTGCCCTTTCAACCCAGCATGTTGACCATTGCTCAAATCACCGGCTTGTCCAATAATTTGAGGTTTGCTAGAGGCATTCGGCAGCCAAAAAATTTTATAAGCACCTGCAATAAATGAAGCGTACAAACTGATTGGATCTTCTATATTCTCAGTAAATGAAAGCGGTATGGCATAAGTCGCTCGCCCATGTTGATATCTCTGCTCTGTTAATTTAGCCACCTCATCGTTCCAAGAACTAGGCACGGTTATGGTGTTAAATTTGCCTTCGGAGAAAGCTAATGAGATTTCATTTACCGGCAAGTGCTCGCCAAATAGAAACGCCCACTGACTGTTTAAATTTACACGCTGGCCTTGCTTTAATAATTCACCATCCACAGCAAAAACCTCAACCTTTTCAGCAGGTTGCGCCAAGCCACTCAGCGACAGCAGCACCAACAATATAAAACCAAACCGGAATATCCGTATCACACCTATTGACTACTTTTAAAAATGATCAGTTAAAGAATAGCTCAACTTTAATGAAGGTGCGAGAAGCACCAAAGTTGATTTAATAGTGGCTATAATGAAACTCGATTTCGTCCAGATTCTTTTGCCCGATATAAAGCCTGGTCCGCCTCAGAAATAACCTCCTTTAGCCCTTTGCCAGCATGTTTATCTTGTACCGATACACCAAAACTTGCCGTAATGTGAATTGAAAAGCCGTTATTTTGAAAGGCGGCATACTTTTCTAAAGCTTGGCGCATAGACTCCGCAACCACCTCCGTTCTTTCTATAGTTGCGCCAGGCAACAACACTAAAAATTCTTCACCGCCGTAACGGCACTTAAAATCTTCGGAGCGTAGTTGAAACCCGTGCAGCAATGAAGCCACAAAAATCAAGATTTCATCACCAACGTCGTGACCATAATTATCATTAATTTTTTTAAAGTGATCTATATCTAACATAATGACGCCCACAAACTGAAATTTACTGATGCTTTCTTGATCTAACTGCTTTATTTTTTCAGTGCAAGCGAGTCGATTATTCAAACCAGTTAAATGGTCTAATTGGCTTGCCATTAAGGCTTTCACGTGTTCTTTTTGTAACTTAAGTTTTTCATCATTTAATCGATTAGCTTGAGACATACTTTCACGCAATTGCTGTCCAACAATCAACGCTTGCATAAATAAAAATATAAAGAAAACATAGGACGAAACAAAAGAATTGTAGGTAGCACTGTGAGAGGCAACAATATCATTAACTGCGCCAGCTAGTACGACAAGAACACTCAATAAGATCTGTTTTGAAAACTTGAGCCTTCTTCGAATCGCTAAAGCCACTACCGATAAATTTATAACCGCCCAAAGCCCCAGAATCAATTGGTAGAACACCAAACTCCTAGTCATGACTTCCGTGGGCAACAACACGGTGACTAAAACGCCATACAAACCAAACAACACCGCATGACGAATAAACCGAGTTGCTGACAGACTTCTAAACAGGGAGCTTATGAATATAAAGTAAGATATCGGTATTAAAAAGACTGTTATATATTCCGTCTTAATGGATACAATCAAATACTGATCTATAAAACCTTGAATTAATAGATCAAAATAACCAGAAGTCACCATACTGCGCAGTGCTGCTATAAAACATAAAATAGATAAATACAATGCACTGATATTATTGGTAGAGTATCGATATTGAATTAAATAATGAATGCAAAGTACAAGCATACTGCCTATTAGCAGGCTAGTGACAAAAACATTTAGTACGTTTGCTTTCAAGAAAACATCACTTCGTTGCAACCGAACTGGGTGCCTTACTCCACCTTTAAACATGTTAGTTTTAGAGACGTGTATTATTAACGCACCTTGTTGCTGGGCGGGTAGATTAAAAAAATCGATGCCCTTTTCTACTTTCTGCCCATTGATCATCTCTCCAGCTGCACCAACACTGAACGCTTCTGTTGTGCCTTCTTCTAGCCAATAAATACGATAAGTACTGGTTATTAAACCCGCCTCTACAATGACTGAAAAATCTACAGGAGATGAAAAAGAGATAGGTAATACATAGGTAGCCTTTCCATGTTGATTCGGCTCATCAGTCAGTGGCTTTACCTTTTCATTCCAAGAACTAGGGACATTGATAGTATCAAGCGCTTGCTGTTTTAATTTTAAAGGAACATCTTCAGGCTTAATGTGCTCTCCAAACTTAAACCACCACTCACCATTTAATTCAATTGCTTCGCCTTTTCTTAATGCTTGAGTATCAATTTCAGCACGTAAACGACTCTCTTCTACCCAATTAGCAGAAGACAAACCGCTCAGAAATAAGCAAAATATGACCAAATATCGACACCTTAAAGTGCCACAATGCTTCAAATCGAGAATCCAAACCCTGTTCACATGCGTTAAGCATAGTCCAGAATGCCTAATAGCGCTTTAGTGGTACAAGGAAAATACGGGTCAAAGAAATTTAGATTATTGGTTACGATGATTAATAGTTAATGCACGTCAATTGCTTTATTTAACACAAAAAAAAGCCCGCAAATGCGGGCTTATTCTTAGAAGTAAAGACTTACTCAGCAGATGCTAACTTAGCTTTATCTTCTTCTGTTACTTCTTTCATAGACAATTTAACACGGCCACGTGCGTCGACGTCTAAGATCTTAACAACGACTTCTTCGCCTTCGCTGATCTTGTCTGATACTTTCTCGATACGCTCTTGAGCGATTTGAGAAATGTGTACCAAACCGTCTTTACCAGGCAAGAAGGTTACGAATGCGCCGAAATCGGCTAAACGTGCAACTTTACCTAAGTATACTGCGCCAATTTCAGGCTCAGCTGTAATACCTAAGATGCGCTCTTTAGCGGCATCAGCGGCTTCTTTAGTTGGTGCGTAGATGCGGACAGAACCGTCGTCTTGAATATCAACTTCAGCACCTGTTTCTTCGATGATAGAACGGATGGTTGCGCCGCCTTTACCGATAACGTCACGAATCTTGTCGGTGTCAATTTTCATAACATCCATAGAAGGTGCGTTGTCTGGTAGCTCAGGGCGTGAGTAACCAATCACTTTCGCCATTTCACGCAAGATGTGAAGACGTGCGTCCATGGCTTGCTCTAATGCAATCTCCATGATCTCTTCAGTGATACCTTGAATCTTGATATCCATCTGTAACGCTGTAATACCTTGCTCGGTACCGGCTACTTTAAAGTCCATGTCACCTAAGTGATCTTCATCACCTAAGATGTCAGTTAAAACAGTGAACTTATCACCTTCTTTTACTAAGCCCATTGCTATACCCGCAACTGGGTGCTTAACAGGAACACCGGCGTCCATAAGCGCAAGCGATGCGCCACAAACAGAAGCCATAGAAGATGAACCGTTAGATTCAGTAATCTCAGATACCAAACGAATCGTGTATGGGAATTCTTCGATATCTGGCATAACCGCCAAAATACCACGCTTAGCTAAACGGCCATGACCGATTTCACGACGACCAACACCACCCATTCGACCTGCTTCACCAACGCTGAACGGAGGGAAGTTGTAGTGCAACATTAGGTGATCGGTGTTTTTCTCATGAAGCATGTCTTCCATCTTGCCATCACGTAGCGTACCCAATGTAGCGGTAACGATAGCCTGAGTTTCACCACGTGTGAACAATGAAGAACCGTGGGCGCCTGGAAGCACGTCGATATCAACTTCAATGCCACGAACTGTTTTGCCATCACGTCCATCAATACGAGGTTGGCCTTCGATGATGCGCTGACGAACGGTTTGCTTCTCGATTTTAGAGAACATAGCGCTTACGTCATCGGCAGAAACACCCGCTTCTTCATTTGTAAGCTCAGCAACTGCAGCTGAACGAACTTCGTTTAATAATGCATAACGCTGCATTTTGTCTGACACTTGGTAAGCTTCAGAAATTTTAGCGCCGTAAGCGCCTGCAACAGCGGCTTTTAATTCTTCGTTTTCAACTTCTGGTGCCCAATCCCAAGTTGGCTTTCCGTTTTCGGCAGCGAACTCTTTAATAGCGGCAATGGCTACTTGGAATTCTTGGTGTGCAAATAATACAGCGCCTAACATCTGGTCTTCAGAAAGCTGTTCAGCTTCTGATTCAACCATAAGTACAGCGTCTTCAGTACCGGCTACAACCATGTCTAAACGAGTATCTTTTAATTCTTCGTACGATGGGTTAACAAAGTAACCACGCTCATCGGTGTAACCTACACGCGCTGCACCAATAGGGCCGCTGAAAGGAATACCAGAGATAGAAATAGCGGCCGAAGTCGCTAACATTGCTGCGATATCTGGATCATCTGTTTTGTTTGCAGAGATTACGTTAATCACAACCTGAACTTCATTCATGAAGCCTTTAGGGAATAACGGACGAATTGGACGGTCAATTAAACGAGACGTCAGTGTTTCTTTCTCAGAAGGACGACCTTCACGCTTTAAGTAACCACCCGGGATTTTACCAACCGCGTAGAATTTTTCTTGATAGTGAACAGACAACGGGAAGAAGTCTTGCCCCGGCTTAGTGTCTTTAGCGCCAACAACCGTTGCTAAAACAACCGTGTCGTCAATAGTACAAAGTACAGCACCGGTTGCTTGACGTGCTACACGACCGGTTTCTAGCGTGACGGTTTTGCCGCCAAATTCAAATTGTTTTGTCTTAGGTGTTAAATCTAACATTTAGTTTCCTCATTTGAGGCCTCTACGATGCTTCTATCGATGTACTTGCGATCAAATACATCGATAGAAGCCCCAATGCGTTGTACTGGGCAGTAACCGAAGAGGCTTTATTTCATTTTAAGTTTTATAAAGAGTTCATCAGAAGGTAAAACGACAAAGGGCTCCCGATGAGGAGCCCTTTTGAAGACAGCGGGGTTTATCGACGTAAACCTAAGCGCTTAATCAAAGATGCGTAGCGTGCTACGTCTTTACGCTTCAAGTAATCCAACAACTTACGACGCTGGTTTACCATACGGATTAGACCGCGACGCGAGTGGTGATCTTTCGCGTGCTCTTTGAAGTGACCCTGCAACGTTTCAATGTTTGCAGTTAATAGTGCTACCTGAACTTCAGGAGAACCAGTGTCGCCTTCGCCTTGACCGTATTCTTTTAAAATTTCCGCTTTCTTTTCGACGCTTAATGCCATCGTACTAACTCCAAGAATGTGCCTAAATAATGGAGTGCGGGCCGTGCACATTAACAGCCGCATTCCAATTTAGCCCAATTAGGACTAAATCGCGGCGGATTATACATCACCTAACGCTGCTAACCAACTATTTGCATGGGTTATGCATCAACTTCTTTAGAGACCAGTCTTTCTGGCTGTAAGCGCCGTTGTTCGGACACTCGACCAACCCCTAAAAAGCGGTCATCTAAGTAAACTCTTGCGGTACAAGCACTGGCGTCACAATTCACGTCATTACCATTCGAAAAGTACTTGGCACGGTGTTCGTCTAAGTCAATTCTCGGCAAATCAGCTAACAATTCATCCAATGAAACCAACAAAGCATCTAACGCCTCATAGTTTTCGGCCTCACGCAGCCCTTCGAGCACTTCCAAAGATATGGCTTGATCAATGTTGAATTGACCATGACGAGTACGTCGCAAGGTTTTTACGTGCGCGCCGCAACCAACCTCTTCACCTATATCCGCCACAAGCGTGCGAATGTAGGTACCTTTACTGCACTGAACGTCTAAGTCGAATTCTGGCGATTCAAATCGTAGCAAATCATTGCGCGTAATGGTGACGGGTCTTGGGTCTATTTCTACCTCTATGCCCTCTCGTGCCAGCTCGTAGAGCTTTTTTCCATCGCGCTTTAAGGCGGAATACATTGGGGGGACTTGCTCAATATCACCGGTAAACTTCGATAACACGGCCTGCAATTGAGGCTCCGAAATATTGGGCACCTCTCGCTCTTGCGTTACCTCACCTTCCGCGTCCAATGTTTCGGTGGATATCCCAAAAACACCGGTGGTTAAATAAGCCTTTTCAGCATCGAGCAAAAATTGGGAAAACTTAGTGGCCTCACCAAAGCAAATGGGCAACAGCCCAGTGGCTGCGGGGTCTAAAGTGCCGGTATGACCCGCTTTTTGTGCCTGATACA
Source organism: Reinekea marina (assembly GCF_030409715.1). Lineage (NCBI taxonomy): Bacteria > Pseudomonadati > Pseudomonadota > Gammaproteobacteria > Oceanospirillales > Saccharospirillaceae > Reinekea > Reinekea marina. The sequence continues at coordinate 1,035,672 of NZ_JAUFQI010000001.1, read as the reverse complement.
ACCATTTTGCTTTTTGAAGTATCTGATTGGAGCTAAAACCGAGCGGCTTATCAACTAACAACACACCCGAAATTGGCCGACCTTTTTTACGCCGAGCCATAACTATCCTTCTGAATCGTCCGAATTCGTTTGATGAGACTTATCTTCATCAATCGCACGATCAATTAATGCCGATAACTCTGAACCGGTATCAATGACTTTATCGTAATGAAAGCGCAACAAAGGAATCACTCTCATATTTAACCCTTTCGCCAATTTGGTGCGCATAAAACCTGCAGCGTTATTCAATATTTTCTCTTGCTCGCCACGTTCTTGCACCGCATCTTGGCGACCAAACGCCATGCAAGTGAAGTACACGTCTGCGTATGATAAGTCGCTCGACACTTTCACGTCGTTTACCGTCACCATACCCACGCGTGGGTCTTTCACTTCTTGCTGAATAATCTTCGCAAGATCACGTTGAATTTGATCACCAATTCGACGTACTCGACTCGAGTTTGCACCCATAATAAACCCTCTAAAATAAAAAACCGGCCTCAAACTTAGTTGCGGCCGGCTTGCTTTTATAAATAACCGAACCGATTAATCGATGGTACGTGCTACTTCTTTCACGTCAAACACTTCGATTTTATCGCCAGCTTTAACATCAGTGTAGTTCTTAACACCGATACCACATTCCATGCCGCGGCTAACTTCTTGTACATCGTCTTTGAACCGACGCAATGATTCAAGTTCACCTTCATAAATAACAACTTCATCACGCAGTACACGGATTTTCTTGTTACGGTAAACCGTACCTTCAACTACCATACAGCCCGCAATTTGGCCGAATTTAGGTGAATTGAACACGTCACGTACTTCAGCAAGACCCACGATGTCTTCACGAAGATCAGGCGATAACATGCCGCTTAATGCAGACTTCACATCATCGATCAGATCGTAAATAACGTTGTAGTAACGTAAGTCTAAACCACCGCGCTCAATAACTTCACGCGCTTTACCGGTTGCACGAACGTTAAAACCAAAGACAACGGCATTGGCTGCAATCGCTAAGTTAGCGTCAGATTCAGAAATGGCACCAACACCACCAGAAACGATATTAACGCGCACTTCTTCGTTACCAACCTTCATTAAAGCGCCATTGATGGCTTCTAGTGAACCACGTACGTCTGTTTTTAAGACTACGTTTAGAATGCGTACTTCGTTGTCACCTACATTTGCAAACAACGCATCTAACTTAGCCGCTTGCTGCATTGCATGAGCAGCGTCTTTCGAGCGTGAAGCTCGTAAGTCAGCAACTTCACGGGCTGCACGTTCACTTTCGGTCACAACAAACTCATCACCCGCACCTGGCGTTCCGTTTAAACCTAAAATTTCACATGGAATAGAAGGCCCAGCTTTATCTAATGGCTTACCCGCCTCGTCAAACAAAGCACGAACACGCCCATAGAAGGTACCCGCTAATACAATGTCGCCACGATTTAACTGGCCGGCTTGAACAAGAACCGTTGCAACGGCGCCACGCCCTTTATCTAGGCTAGACTCAATGACAACACCCTTACCTGGGCCGCTGTGGTGAGCTTTTAATTCTAAAAGTTCAGCTTGCAGTGAAATGGCTTCTAGCAACTCATCTACACCTTGGCCAGTATGCGCCGAGACTTGAATGAACTGAGTGTCGCCACCCCAAGATTCTGGGATCACATCGTGTTGTGCCAATTCATTGGTCACACGCTCAGGATCAGCCGATTCTTTATCCATTTTGTTTATCGCAATAACCAAAGGCACGCCGCCTGCTTTCGCATGCTGGATAGCTTCAATGGTTTGCGGCATTACGCCATCGTCTGCGGCAACAACCAAAATAACAACATCGGTTGCTTTCGCACCGCGAGCACGCATTGCTGTAAATGCGGCGTGACCCGGAGTATCTAAAAAGGTAATCATGCCACGTGAAGATTCAACATGGTAAGCACCAATGTGCTGAGTTATACCCCCAGATTCACCCGCGGTTACACGTGTTTCACGAATGTAATCGAGTAAGCTGGTTTTACCGTGGTCAACGTGGCCCATAACAGTGACGACTGGCGCACGCGTTGCAACATCGCCATCGTACTCAACTTCCATCATCGTATCTTCAAGTGCGTTTTCATTCACAATTTGATACTTATGACCCATCTCTTCGATGACTAAAATTGCAGTATCTTGATCTAGAATTTGGTTTACGGTGGCCATAACGCCCATCTTAAACAAAATCTTTACGACCTCTGCCGACTTAGCTGACATTTTACCCGCTAACTCTGCAACACTGATTGCTTCACCTAATTCAACTTCGCGAATAACCGGAGCTGTTGGCTTTTCAAATTGATGTTCAGTTGACTTCTTCATCTTCTTAGGACGACGACGACGGCTACCACCGTTATCATTTAAAGCATCCAGCATTTGTTGATGCTTATTACCCGTACGGTGCTGCGAAGTTCGTTGCGCTTCAGATTTAACGCCGCCTTTTTTATGGCCAGCCTTACGCGGAGCGTTGGCTTGACCATCTTCTAAGCGAGGACCACTTGGGCGAGACTTCTCATGTTTCTTTTTCTCAGCAACACGATTGTCTTTACCCATTTTAGCTTCAGCATCGGCAACAGTAGCCACAGGTTCAGCTTTTGCTACTGGCTTTTTCTTAGCTTCCTTTCCAGCAACTGATTTTTCTTCAGTTTTCGCTTGAGCCGCTTTTTCTTGCTTTTGCTTTTCTTGAGCGGCTTTAGCACGCGCTGCTTCTAATTTAGCATCTTCTTCTGCTCGACGAGCAGCACGATCTTCTGTATTCGTAGAAGTATCGGCTACGGGTGCATCTTGCTGTGCATCAGCTTCGTCACGCTTAACATAAGTACGCTTTTTACGTACTTCAATACTAATTGTCTTAGCCTTTGAGCCACCACCTGTTTTTAAAGTGGTCGTTACTTTACGCTTTAACGTAATTTTCTTTGGTGCGTCTGTTGATTCACCATGACTTGTCTTTAAATAAGTCAGCAACGTTTTCTTTTGGCTATCGCTTACAGATTCTGTTTCTTTTTTATGTGGCAGACCCGCTGCGCCCATCTGCTGGAGCAGTCGATCAACGGGAGTGCCGACCGATGCGGCCAACTCTTTTACAGTAACTTCAGACATTAATAACTCCTTCCCGTTTATTCATTCTCAAACCACGGCGCACGCGCAGTCATAATTAATTCACCAGCAAATTTTTCGTCAATTTCGCCAGCTTCTACAAGCTCATCGATACTCAATTCAGCTAAATCTTCCATGCTGCAAATGCCTTTTGATGCAATTAAGCGAGCAAGAGGTTCATTCATACCATCCATTTCAAGTAAGTCTTGAGCCGGTTGTGCAGAATCTAACTGTTCTTCATTTGCCAACTCTAACGTCACTAGTACGTCTTTAGCACGCTGGCGAAGTTCGGTAACGATGTCTTCATCAAACCCATCGATTTCTAACATTTCATCGATCGGTACATAAGCCACTTCTTCTAAAGTTGCAAAGCCTTCTTCGACCAGTACAACGGCAATATCTTCATCAACATCAAGCTTTTCAACAAAGTTTTGAATCAGTTTAACGGTCTCTTCTTCCTGCTTTTCGCCGGCTTCAGATTCAGTCATTACATTGATTGTCCAACCCGTCAACTCACTGGCTAAACGAACGTTTTGACCACTTCGGCCAATCGCCATAGCTAGGTTGTCTTCTTCTACGGCAACTTGCATTGTATTGGTGTCTTCATCCATCACAATCGATGCAACTTCAGCTGGCGCCATTGCATTAATGACCAGCTGTGCTGGGTTATCATCCCAAGTAATGATGTCAACGCGTTCATTGCCAAGTTCATTAGAAACAGCTTGAACACGTGAGCCACGCATACCAACACATGCGCCAACTGGGTCAATTCGCCCGTCATTGGTTTTAACAGCAATTTTAGCTCGCGAGCCTGGGTCACGTGCACAGCCGCGGATTTCAATAATTTCTTCTTGAATCTCTGGCACTTCAATACGGAACAATTCAATCAACATTTCGTTGCTAGAACGGCTCAATACGAGTTGTGGTCCACGACCTTCTGTTTTAATTGACTGTAAAACCGCGCGAACGCGATCCGCTAATCGGAACATCTCACGGCCAATCATATTTTCTCGAGGTAGAATAGCTTCTGCATTATTACCAAGATCAACAATCAGCGCTTCACGAGTTACCTTTTTAACAGTACCCGATACCATTTCGCCAATACGCTCACGGTATGTATCTACAATTCGAGCTCGCTCAGCATCACGTACTTTCTGAACAATAATTTGTTTCGCCGCTTGCGCGCTGATACGACCAAAACCTTCACTTTCGATTTCAACTTCGTATACATCGCCCGGTTGTAAGTTAGTGTCAACTTCACGAGCTTCTTCGGTGGTCCACTGAGAACCTAAAATAGACATTTCATCATCGCCTTTAACTTCCCAGCGACGGAATGTTTTATATTCACCTGTTTTACGATCTATAGATACGTAAACGTCTGGCTCACCTTCATCATCTAATCGTTTTTTTGCAGCGGTCGCTAATGCTAGCTCCATTGCATCGAAGATGACTTCGCGCGAAACACCTTTTTCGTTCGCTACTGCATCTACGACTAAAAGAATTTCTTTACTCATCGTCTCAGCCCCTTCCTTTCGCTCAAGCAATTTGCTCAATATTAAGTTTAAATTTTATAATTTAGCTAAAATTCGGAATGACCCGACCTTTATCTATACTTTCAATTGGTAATAAAAATTCTTCACCGTCAGCGGCAATCACCACATCACTTTCTTCTATACCGACGATGACACCTTTGAAGTTTCGTCGACCTTCAAACGCGTATTTAAGCTTTATCTCTACCCATTCATTCACAAAAGCGCTGTATTGCTCGAGTGTGAACAAAGGACGATCCATACCCGGTGATGACACCTCTAAGGTATATTCAGTTGAGATGGGGTCTTCAACATCCATGACTGCGCTTACTTGTCGACTGACATCAGCACAGTGATCAACACCAATACCATCTTCGTGGTCGATATAAATTCTTAATGTGGAGTATTTCCCACTGCGGATGTATTCAATCCCCCACAACGAAAAGCCCATCCCGGTTACAACGGGATCGATTAACGCTGTTAATTCATCTACTTTTGCCATTAAAAGTTGTTCACCTAATTTCGACAGCTATAAAAAATGGGCACTATGGGAAAAACATCTAAGACGCTCATCCTAAAGCCCATCTTACGTTGAAGACCTAAAATGCAGATCTCCAAAAACTAAAAAACCCCTTCAAAGAGGGGCCTAATACAAATACCTTTTACCAGAGCCCTCTCAAAGTACTCTGCAGCACCGCGGTGCTATTCAACCGAAGTTGAAGCGATAACACCCACTTTGGAGCCATTATCATTGAAGTCTAAGACCTCTAAAATCAGCGCGGTAGTATACGGATAACTACTGCAACTTTCAACCAAGCCATAAAAAAAGGCCTGCAGTTTAACAGGCCTTTTTAAATATGGTACCGACGACTAGATTCGAACTAGCACGGGCGTAAGCCCACCACCCCCTCAAGGTGGCGTGTCTACCAATTTCACCACGTCGGCATAAAACTATTATTCAGCAGGCAAAGCATTCTCGTCAGCTGAAGTAGCAGCAGGGACATCGGTCTCTACAGCCTCAACTACAGGAACATTGATACTTTCTAAGCTATTTGCTTTTTCCTGTGCAATAAAGGCTAACGCCATACTGGTCACAAAAAAGCCTGTCACTAAAATACCTGTTGTGCGCGTTAAAAAGTTGCCACTGCCTTCTGAACCGAAAACAGTCTGCGAAGCACCGCCTCCAAAAGAAGCACCAGCATCCGCGCCTTTTCCACGCTGCAGTAACACAAAGGCAATAACGCCAACGGCTAAAACTACGTGTATTAGTAATACGATTTTTTCAATACCCATATCAATTACCCTTTTGCAGCATTACAAATTGCTACAAATTCATCTGCGATCAATGATGCACCCCCGACCAGTCCGCCATCGATATCAGGCTGGCCAAATAGCGCTTCAGCACTGGCGGCCTTTACGCTGCCACCGTATAAAATTCTCGTTTTTGCTGCCACTGCAGCATCTTCTGCTGCTAGCATGCCACGAATAAAAGCGTGCACTTCTTGTGCTTGCTCTGGGCTAGCTGTTTTACCTGTTCCTATAGCCCAAACCGGCTCATAGGCAACAACAATGGTGTCGAATGCCGCAATTCCTACTGCATCCAAAACCGCTTGAATTTGTGTTCTTACAACGTCTTCTGTAACACCAGATTCTCGCTGCGCCAATGTTTCACCTATACACAACATAGGGATAACACCAGATTCTAACGTCGCTTTAACTTTCTGTGCAATTTGCGCATCTGTTTCGCCAAACAGCTCACGGCGCTCAGAATGGCCAATAAGTGCATACTGGCAATCAAATTCTTTTACCATTGAAAGACTCAGCTCACCGGTAAAGGCACCTGATGCTTCAGCACTGACATTTTGCACGCCATAGGCGATATCGGTGTCTTTTAGCAACTCGGCTGCTTGCGCAACATATAAAGCAGGAGGAAATACAGCAACGTCCGATGAACCGTTCATGCCCGATTTAAATGCAGTCAACAAAGATGCGACTGTCTCTTTATTTCCGTTCATTTTCCAGTTTGCAGCTACAAGCGTGCGACGCGTTGTCATAGTATTGCCTCCTTTAAGCGGGCGCAGAGTTTACTGAGTTTGCACTTGCAGAGCAAGCGCAACTGGTAAAAAATCTTCTTAAGTGGTTATAAAAAAGCCAACAAAATCAGATGATTAGCCTTTTGTTACGGCGGATTCGACCGCTAAAGCCAGCTTTTCACAGACCGGCTTCACAATATTTACATCTTCACCTTCTACCATGACACGCACAACAGGCTCGGTTCCAGAAGGTCGCAGCAACACCCGGCCGGTGTCGGCTAAGTCTGCTTCGGCCTGAGCAACGGCCTCTTTTACCGCCGGAATGGAGAGAACATCCATCTTTTTGGGCATTTTTACATTTATCATGACCTGAGGATATTTACGCATACCCGACTTAGCTTGAGACAGCGTCTGATTCGCGGCGAGCAATGCAGCCAATACCTGCAAAGAAGCTACAATTCCATCACCCGTTGTGGAAACATGCTTTAACACCAGATGACCAGAGTTTTCACCACCAAGCTGCCATCCATGCGCGGTTAGCTGCTCATTAACATAGCGATCGCCAACATCTGCCCGTACTAATTTCAGGCCAATTTTTTTCAGGGCCACTTCCAAGCCTAGATTGGTCATTAACGTCCCAACTACGCCATCTTTAACGATTCCGGTTGTTTTATAGTGATTAGCTAAAATAAAAAGAAGCTCATCGCCATCAACTATTTGCCCCTCATGATCTACCATGGCTAACCGATCGCCATCGCCATCGTAGGCAATACCGATGTCAGCGCCGACCTCAAGCACTTTTGCTTGAAGAGCGGACGGCGCCGTCGAGCCAACTTTTTCGTTAATGTTAAGCCCATTAGGCTGAGCACCAATGACTGTAACTTCTGCGCCGAGTTCCCGAAACACCTTTGGCGCAACATCATAGGTCGCTCCGTGGGCGCAATCCAATACAACGTGCATGCCGTCTAAATGCAGGTAGCCCGATGTACTTTTACAGTACTCAACATAACGGCCATTGGCATCATCGATACGTCGCGCCTTACCTAAATCGGCGCTGGCGGAGGTAAGTAATACTTGTTCCAATTCTTTCTCAATGGCGTGTTCAATGTCGTCAGGTAGCTTGGTACCGTCAGCAGAGAAAAACTTAATGCCATTATCATAATAAGGGTTGTGTGAGGCAGAAATAACAATACCCGCATTAGCACTGAAGGTACGTGTTAAATATGCAATGGCGGGCGTTGGCATTGGCCCCACCAGCAAACTGTCGCAGCCCGCCGATGCTAACCCGGCCTGCAGCACAGACTCAAACATATAACCAGATATCCGCGTATCTTTACCGATGACTATTTTGCCTCGGCCTTCTCGCGAAAAAACGCGACCCGCGGCCCAGCCAAGCTTTAAGACAAAATCAGGATTAATGACACCTTTACCGACTTCACCTCGGATTCCGTCCGTACCAAAATACTTTTTTCCTTTACTCACTACTACTCTCCTACGTACGTGCGTTCAACTTTGGTGAACGGCATTTAACAGGGTTACCACTTGCGCGGTTTCGTCGATATCATGCGCTCTAATGACCCAAGCGCCTGAACAAAGCGCTTTCGCGGCCAGAGCTAAGCTGCCAATTAAGCGCTCTTCGACAGCTTTATTCAACACGGCACCCACCATGCTCTTGCGAGATACGCCGACCAACATTGGCAGGCCCATTGACTGCAACTCAGTCAATTGATTCATTAACTGAAGATTATGCTCTAATGTTTTCCCGAAGCCAAAGCCAGGATCAATCATGATTTTCTGTTTATCAATACCTTGCTCTATACAAGCCTGAACTCGGTCACGTAAATAATCACAGACTTCAGACACCACATTTTCGTAATGCGGATTGTTTTGCATATGTTTCGGTTCACCTTTACTGTGCATTAAACACACTGGCAAACCTGTTTTCGCTGCTGTTTCTATAGCCCCAGGTCGTGTTAACGCCCGAACATCATTAATCAGATGCGCACCGGCCGAGGCTGCGGCCTGCATGACGGCTGCGGTACTGGTATCTACAGAAACTATCGCATCGCATTCCTTCGAAAGACGTTCAATGACTGGAATGACGCGATCGAGTTCTTGCTGTTCCGAGACAGGATCTGCACCAGGGCGAGTACTTTCCCCGCCTACATCAATAAATGCAGCACCTTGTGCTACCATTTTTTGAGCCTGAACAACCGCATCATCTAATTGATTAAACCGACCTCCATCGGAAAAAGAATCAGGTGTTACATTGAGCACGCCCATGACATGAGCTCGATTCAAAGGCAACGAACGATCTTTAAATAGAAATGATGACAAGCTGGCCTCCTTTTGGCGACGGTAAAGCGCAAAAAATCGGGCTGATGCCCGATTTTTAATGTAGATTCAACCTCTAAGAACTACCGTTAGGCGTCATCATCCGACTTTGGTTCAGAAGACTCTTCAGGTCTTGATACTCGCTCATCTGAATCCTCACCTGCTTTAACTTCTGGCTCAGCTTTAGCGCTAGGCTTGTCTCGATCTTCCCAGCCTTTCGGTGCTCTTGGCGTTTTGCCTGCCATGATGTCTTCAATTTGTGCCGCATCAATGGTTTCATATTCCAACAATGCATCTTTCATAGCTTCTAGCTTATCGCGGTTCTCTTCTAGAATGCGGTAAGCCTCTTTGTAGCTGGCATCAAGAATTCGTTTAACTTCTTCGTCTACCTTTTGCGCTGTCATTTGAGAAGCCGCCAGTGCTGTAGTTTGGCTGCCTAAGTAGCCTTGCTGTTCTTCTTCAAACTGCTGAGCACCTAACTCACTTAAACCCCATTTAGTCACCATGTTGCGGGCGATTGCAGTAGCTCGCTCAATATCGTTCGATGCCCCAGTGGTTACGCCTTCGGCGCCTAGCGTCATTTCTTCGGCAATTCGGCCACCGTATAATCCGCTGATCTGGCCTTGGAGCGCTCGCTTGCTGATAGAGTAACGATCTTCTTCCGGTAAGAACATGGTCACACCCAGGGCGCGGCCACGAGGAATGATACTCACCTTATAAACAGGATCATGGTCTGGGACCAAATTACCCACAATGGCATGCCCTGCTTCGTGATAAGCGGTATTAGTTTTTTCTTTTTCAGACATCACCATGGCTTTACGCTCAGCGCCCATCATGATTTTATCTTTGGCGCGATCAAATTCTTCCATTGAGACTAAGCGACGATTTAAGCGGGCTGAAAACAGCGCAGCCTCGTTGACTAAGTTCGCTAAATCGGCACCAGAAAAGCCCGGCGTACCTCGCGCAACAATCGCAGCATCGACATCGTCAGCAATTGGCACTTTGCGCATATGAACTTTTAAAATTTGCTCACGACCAAGGATATCTGGCAAGCCAACAGTTACTTGGCGATCGAATCGACCTGGGCGTAATAACGCAGGGTCTAGTACATCTGGGCGGTTTGTAGCGGCAATAACAATCACACCGTCATTCACTTCAAAACCGTCCATTTCAACTAAAAGCTGGTTTAAAGTTTGCTCGCGCTCATCATTACCGCCACCAATACCAGCGCCACGTGATCGGCCAACAGCATCAATCTCATCAATAAAGATAATACAAGGGGCTTGCTTTTTAGCCTGCTCAAACATGTCGCGCACACGTGATGCACCTACGCCGACAAACATCTCTACAAAGTCAGAACCAGAAATAGAGAAGAAAGGTACTTTCGCTTCACCCGCGATCGCCTTAGCTAGCAAGGTTTTACCCGTACCAGGAGGGCCAACCATAAGCACACCGCGAGGGATTTTGCCGCCCAAACGCTGATACTTACCTGGGTCTCTTAAAAACTCGACTAATTCTTGAACATCATCTTTGGCTTCTTCTACACCTGCAACATCTTTAAAGGTGGTATTAATTTGGTCTTCACTGAGCAAACGAGCCTTACTTTTACCAAAGCTCATCGGGCCTTTGCCACCACCGCCGCCACCTTGCATTTGGCGCATGAAAAACATGAAGACCGCTAAAATAATTAAGATTGGGAAAGAGGCAACTATAAGCTGAGTCCAAATACTAGGCTGCTCAGGCTGTTTGGCTTGCACTTCCACTCCGTGCGCGATCATATTTTCGATCAATTCTTGGTCGCTGGTTTGCGGCGGACGCACAGTTTCAAAGGTAGTGCCATCTCGACGCTCACCCACTATGGCCTGACCTGAATAGGCAACTGAACGTATCTGATCTTGCTGCACTTGCTGCACAAATCGCGAGTAGTTCACTTTTTCAGCGCTTGGCGCCATGTCAAAATTATTAAATACAGCCAGTAAAACCACTGCAATGATGAGCCAAAGTACTAAATTCTTCGCCATATCGTTCAACTTTCACCTTCTTACGTAATGAATGTTACGTACAAACTTATCCTTTATAACCTGAAGCAACCACATAGGTTTCTCGTGAACGTGCTCGAGAAGCTTCCGGTTTACGCATTGTAACTTTTGTAAACTGCTGACGAATAGTTTTAATGTAATCATCAAAGCCTTCGCCATGAAAAACTTTTGCTATAAATCCACCGCCTGGCTTAAGAATAGACTGCGCCATATCTAACGCCAGCTCGACCAAATACATGGCTGCCGGTTGATCAATCGATGCATTGCCACTCATATTGGGGGCCATATCCGATATTACAAGGTCAACGGGTGATTCTCCAATACATTCAAGAAGGCTCTGAAAGACGCCGTCATCCGTAAAGTCGCCCTGAATAAACTCGACGCCGGCAATAGAATCCATCTCTAAAATATCAGAAGAAACGACTCGGCCCTTGTCACCGACTAACCGCGCCGCGACCTGAGACCAGCCACCAGGTGCTGAGCCTAAATCTACAACTGTCATCCCAGAACGGATCAGTTGCCCTTTTTCACAGATTTCCAATAATTTATAGCTTGCGCGACTGCGATAGCCATCTTGACGCGACATTTTCACGTATCGATCATCAAAATGCTCATCCAACCACTGTTTGCTGCTTTTTGATCGTGCCAATTCAATTCCTCTTTAGGTAATTTGTACTATCTAAAGTACAATTACGATGTTTCGATAACATTTAAACATGAGATAAACAGAATATGAAATTAACTCAAGACCAAAAAAAGCGATTTCGCACCATTGGCCACCAGCTAAACCCCGTTGTAACGGTAGCTGATAAGGGCCTAAGCGAATCCGTGATGACAGAAATTGAACGAGCACTGAACGACCACGAGTTAATTAAAGTGAAAATCGTTGCCGAAGATCGTGATGACAAAAAGGCCATCATCGAAGCCATCACAGGGCAATGTGGTGCAATTTTAGTACAACAAATTGGTCACATTGCTTTAATCTTGAAAAAAGCGAAAGAGCCGAACCCGAAATTATCGAATATCAGTCGATTCTCACACCTGTAATCGGTGAGCGCACTTTAATTTACGAAATTTTTCGTCAACTAAAGTGCGCAAAATTGCTATTTAATCTTAGTTAACCAACCGTGCTTGTCTTCAGCTTTACCCCACTGAATGGCATTGAGAGCTTGGCGCAAACGCTCCGTTGTCGGACCAGCCTGCCCACTGCCCACAGAAAACTCTTTATCCTTATGAATTAAAGTTCCGACCGGCGTTAAAACGGCGGCTGTTCCAGAAAGCGCGGCTTCTGTACCGGGTTTTGCAGCACGCTCAAGCAACTCATCAACACTGAGCTCACGCTCTGATACTTTCATCCCCAAATCACGTGCAATGGTTAGAATAGAATCACGCGTTATGCCATGCAGAAAAGAACTGTCTAGCGCTTTGGTAATCACTTCATCGCCATCGATTAAGATAAAGTTTGCCGCACCGGTTTCTTGAACATCGCCACCTGGGCAAAACAATACTTGATCAGCGTTGTATTTTTCACGTGCTTGAGAGATAGGGGCTAAGGCACTGGCGTAGTTTCCGCCGCTTTTAACCATCCCCATGTGTGGCGCGCAACGCATGCCATCTTCTTCTAATAACAACCGTAACGCTTGTGCGCCACCGGCAAAATAATCACCGACCGGCGAAAGCAAAACATACAACAATGAACTCAACGATGGTGCCGCCGCCTTTCCAATCGCGGCCTCAGTACCTAAGTGTGTTGGTCGAATATACATAGAACCCGGTGGTGCTGGGGTTTCGTCGGCGTATTTTTCGACAATATCGGTGATCATTTTCGACAATAGGGCTTCATTAATTGCAGGCAAACTTAACAATTGTGAGCTTTGCACCATACGCGCAATGTTTGCTTCCATTCTGAAAATATTGACTGAACCGTCTTCGTGCTTAAAGGCTTTCAAACCTTCAAAACAGGTACTTGAATAATGTAAAACGTGTGCCCCAGGATGAAATTCAAGCTTATTTGAAGGGACAATTTCGCTGTCGCTCCATTGGTTATCTGAATAACTTGCTAACGTCATCTCTGGAATAAAAACGGTACCAAATGCAGCCATGTTGTTTTCTCTTATAAGTGCGATATTAAAGCCATTGTAAGGCAATTTGATCTAAAATCACCAGTCACAAATACAGCCTTTCCACCGCAATGCTTGCAACTGTTCATTGCACTGTACACAACGCATTTACAGCGGCCTAATGAATGATCTTATCTTGCCAAATATTAACGATAGTTTGTGTCGCTTTGACAAAGGTCTCCGGCAATTCTTCAATGAGCCGCTGCCTGTTTTCATTTTGCAATATAGCGTAATGAACTTCTTGCCTCAGCGCCAAATAGGCCTCCATCCAATCTCCCTTTTCGCCCTCTGTAATCAAGCCATGTTTCGCCAAGGCCTCAATGCAGCGGACGTTGTCTGACCACTTCGCGAGCTCAGGGTATTCATTCGCATACGCCAACACCAAATACTGAACAATAAACTCAAGGTCGACGATGCCACCGGCGTCATGTTTAATATCAAAACATCGGCCTTCTAACTCAGATTTTGTTGAGAGGTGAGATGACATTTTTGCACGCATTTCTACGATATCTTTTTTCAAAACAGGAAGGTCTCGCTTGCTGCAAACGATATCCCGGCGCAATGCATTGAACTTTTGCTTAAGATTTCTATCACCTGCAATAAATCGGGCGCGCACTAGCGCTTGGTGCTCCCAGGTCCAAGCATCATTGCGCTGATACTTTTCGAAGCTCGGTAAACTGGTTACTAATAAACCCGAGCTTCCAGAAGGTCGTAATCGGGTATCAACTTCATACAACATCCCCGAAGGCGTGTTGCTGCTCAGCATGTGGATCAATTTTTGCCCCAGTCGCGCCATAAACACAACGTTCTCAATTACAGAAGGGCCTTCGGTCTGCCCGTTCGTGTCGGCATCGTGAATAAAAACTAAATCCAAATCGGATTCATAGGATATTTCTAACCCACCCATTTTGCCATAAGCAATTACGCCAAATGGGAAGTCACACCAATCGCCATTGGTTTGCAGCGGGCGGCCATGTTTGGCAATCATTTGCCGCCAAACAATCGCCAACGCCTGATCCACGACTACTTCAGCCACCCACGCTAAATAGTCGGATATTTTCATTAATGGCAATTGATTCGTCACTTCGCAAGCCGCCGCCCTAAGAATACGAGCGTGGTGAAAATGCCGTAACACTTCCATCTGTCGCTCCAAGTCATCCTCAGGAACCCTTAACATTAATTGCTGAATTTCATCATGCAACTCAGTTTGCCGTGGTAACTGGTACAAACTCTTTAGGTCTGTCAGCTCATCCAATAGAAACGGATTTTCTTTAAACTGCTTTGTTATCCACGAACTCAATGGCGCTAGCTTCACCAGCTCTCGAATGGCCTGCGGATTTTCTGAGAGCAATACAAAATAAGATGACCGCCGCAATATGGCTTCCAAAATGGGACGTATGATCGTAAAACGCCGGTCGCCGTCGGAAAACTGACTCAATTCATACCATAAAATAGGCATGAAATTATCTAAATTTTGAAGCGACTCATCGGTCAGTTTTTGAATGGTCGGATGTTCAGAAAACTGCATTATCAGGTCGGTTAATTCTGGCGTGCACTTTAAGCTTGTTAGAGATGCCTTAGATTGCCATGCTTCGACAAAAGGACCAATCGACGAAATTTTATTCACCGGCTCTTCTTCGGCAATCAAATTGCTAAAATGTACATTCACAGAGCTACGAACCTGTTCTAACTTACCTAGCAAGGCTTCTACACTTGGTTCGTTCATATTTGCAGCCAAACGCTCTAAGTCGCTATCGTCGGTAGGCAACATCTGGGTTTGTTCATCGCGCAGCGCTTGAATTTTGTGCTCTAAATCTCTCAGAAAATCGTATGCATTGATGAGTTGATTGACCACTTCATTCGGCAAAAGCTCTAACGCTGCAATTTGCGTTAAGGCGGACCAAGTTCCCCGCGTTTGCAACGATTCATCTTGGCCACCACGCACCAGTTGAAATACTTGAGCAATAAATTCAACTTCTCGAATACCACCTTTTCCGAGCTTGATATTTCGTCCTAAATTTTGGCGACGGACTTCTTGTTGAATTTTCACCTTGAGTTCACGAAGTGCCCCTACGGCTTGGAAATCAACATATCGCCGATACACAAATGGGCTTAACAATTGCTCCAATTCGTATTTTGACTCTGCGGTTCCTGTTACGGCTCTAGCCTTTACCATGGCAAAGCGCTCCCAGAAACGACCTTGCTGTAGATAATAGTTGTTTAGAGCTTTAAAGTTTGAGGCTAATGCTCCAGATTGCCCCCATGGGCGTAATCTCATATCTACGCGAAACACAAAGCCATCGGCTGTTCGTGCATCGAGCAATTGAATTACCTTTCGACCTACCCTCGTAAAATATTGTTCGTGTGGCGTGCCGTTACTTGTTTCCCCTTCGCAAGGATAAGCAAAAATCAAATCAATATCTGAAGAAAGATTAAGCTCTTGAGCTCCGTGCTTACCCATGGCAATAACATGAAGCCGCTGGCTTTCACCAGAAAATGGACAAACCGCAGGTGCACCCGTTTTAAGCTGCCAAAATTGTTCAGCCCACCACACGGCGAATTGCAACGCACTGTCAGCAAGATCGCTCACTTGTTTCGCTGTTTCGCGCACTGTCGACAACTGCAAGGCATCACGAGCCATTAAACGAGCCATGTGCCGATTACGCCAAACCCGAAGATCGTGCATAACTGACGGTTCGTTATCGAGCGTCCATTGATTGGCAAGTGCTTCTAACTCGGCATTGGCGTCGGTTTCCTGCTTAAAAAACTCAAGCTCGCGATTCCAATCGGGTTGTTTTTTTAGCCAGTCACACAACCAAGGGCTTGCCATCAATAAACGATCGGCGGCATCACTATGATCACATTGAATATATTGATCGAGTGATTTCATCGCTTGGAGTGCTTTTGCGAGCTGTTTATCCATGACGGCTATGTCTCCTTAATAGACTGTCAGTATGTATTGCCCTTAAGTTAACCGCATCTGGGGAACTTTTTGACGCATCTAATGTCTTGTATCAAACGTATGACTACTATCATTTGCGAGTCTTTGTTAAATTGCAACGACTCTACAAAAATATTAAGGACATTTTAATGAGCATTAAAACTCTCGCTCAGCTTTGCATAGCCGGCACATTGTTTTCAGCAACATCGCTTTTTGCCCAAGACTGGAGCGACATTGAACAAAAAGCTCAAGGACAAACAGTGTACTTTCATGCATGGGGTGGTAGTGAAACTATTAACGACTATATTCGATGGGCTGGAGAACAGGTTAAGAAAAGCCATGATGTCACCTTAAAGCATGTTCGAGTCACAGAAACAGGCAATGTTGTTAGCCAAGTATTATCTGAGAAAACCGCGGGCAAGCTTACCGAAGGAGCTGTTGATTTAGTTTGGATTAACGGCGAGAACTTTAGAGCCATGAAACAAAACGGTTTATTACTAGGCGCTTTTACGCAAAAACTCCCAAATTACGCCTATGTTGATACTGAAAACAAACCCACTACTTTATTCGACTTCACTACATCGGTCGATAACATGGAAGCTCCTTGGGGCATGGCTCAATTAGTCTTTATGTACGACACAGAGCAAGTTTCTCAGCCTCCTAAAAATATGAACCAATTACTAAATTATGCCGAACAAAATCCAGGACGTGTCACTTACCCTGCGCCACCGTCGTTTTATGGAACCACCTTTATCAAACAAGCATTACTGGAGTTAACTGACAATAAAGAAGCACTCTATGCACCGGTTGCAGTGTCAGATTTTGACACCGTAACGGCACCACTTTGGAATTATTTAGATGCTTTGCACCCGCACATGTGGGGTCAAGGAAAAACCTTTGCTTCAGGCGCGCCACAAATGAAGCAGCTATTAAATGATGGTGAACTCGATATTTCACTCAGTTTTAACCCAAATGACGCTAGTAACGCCATTGCAACCGGTGAGCTGCCAGAATCCATCCGAACCTATGTCCATGATGGCGGATCTATCGGGAATACCCACTTTGTGACTATTCCATTTAACTCCAGCAACAGTGCAGGGGCAATGGTCGTAGCTAATTTCTTAATGTCGCCTGTCGCTCAAGCTCGTAAAGCCGACCCTAGTATTTGGGGCGACCCAACGGTACTGTCAACGCAAAAACTGAACGCTGAAGACAAAGCTTTATTCGAAAGCCTTCCTCTTGGCCAAGCAACCTTGTCAGATGAAGAATTAGGCTCAGTGTTACGTGAACCACACACGAGTTGGGTGGAAGCGTTAGAAAAAGCCTGGTTGGCTCGTTACGCTAATTAATGTTATTAGGTTTAAATCGCCATGCATGGATAGCTATTGCACCTTGGTTAATGGCAGGGCTCTTTTTAGGGCCTGTCGTTGTGGGTTTATTAGGCACTTGGTTGCCTGCTGCGGGTTATTTACCCGCGCTAGGGCAATCAGAGTTCTCATTAACTCCGTTGATCAGCTTTACCAACTATCCCGGCGTCGGCAAAGCATTTTGGTTATCACTTAGTACAGGGTTGTTTTCTTCTCTGCTGGCACTTATGAGTGTCTTCATACTTTTGCTGGGCTTATACCCTTCAACAATTTTTAAAAAATTAGAGCGTTTTTTAGCACCGATTTTATCAATCCCGCATGCGGCTTTCGCAATTGGCTTTGGTTTTTTAATCACCCCAAGTGGGTGGTTTTTTAGAGCCATTCATGAGGTTACCGGATGGTTTAATCGCCCTCCCATAATAACAACACTACAAGACAGTGAAGGCCTGAGCTTAACTTTGATATTATTATTAAAGGAAACTCCGTTTTTATTGTTTATGGCCTTAGCCACTTTACCAACGCTAAAGGTTTCTAAAACACTTTGGCTAGGGGCTAGCCTAGGGTACTCCAAGGTATTTACCTGGACATGGCTACTATTTCCACAGTTATACCAGCGACTGAGGCTACCTTTTTATTCGGTCATTGCGTATTCATTATCGGTGGTCGATATTTCGATAATCGCAGGACCAACGGCACCGCCCACGGCCGCGGTTATGATCACGCGCTTATTTACAGATGCCGACTTATCGCATCGGTTTTTAGGCGCTGTCGGGGCAAGTGCACTATTAATTTTAGTGCTCGTTTGTTTACTTGGGGTTCGAATAATTGAGCAGCTTTTAACAAAGCTAAGGTCTCGACAGTTAGCCAAAGGAAACCGTCGTAAAGCCCCTCAAAAAATACTCTTTGGGTTGTCGATGACAACGCTGCTGATGCTGACTGTCAGTTACTTTTTTTCGTTGACGGTAACTTTTTTATGGAGCATTGCACAACGATGGCGGTACCCAGACATTTTTCCTAGCGCTCTGACCAACACTTCTTGGCTAAGGTCCTTTGATCGCCTATCAGAAACGCTAACAACAACCTTTTCAATAGCACTATGCTCAGCTGTGCTCGCCGTGATTCTCTGTTTATTAGCCTTAGAAAACGAGGTACGGCTGCGCTATAAATATAGTCACAATATCAACTCTAGCTGGCTATTACTTTGGCTTTATTTACCGTTGCTCGTGCCACAAGTTGCTTTCTTATTTGGGTTTCAAGTGAGTCTAATTTACCTAAATTTAGATGGGCACTGGTTGGCGGTGCTCTGGTCTCACTTAGTGTTTGTTATACCTTATGTGTTTTTAACTTTGAGTGAGCCTTATCGAAATTATGACGATCGCTATAGCTACATCGCTAAGTCATTATCGGGGCAACCCATTCGCGCTTACTTCAAAATTAAATTTACCATGTTGCTACGCCCAATTCTCTATGCGTTCGCTATTGGATTCTCTGTCTCCATTGCGCAATATTTACCGACTCTTTTTGTGGGGGCCGGCCACTACGCTACCATCACAACAGAAGCCGTTGCGATGACATCGGGCAGCAACCGAAGAATGATAGCGGTTTTGGCTATGTGGCAACAATTACTGCCGCTTGCCATTTTTACACTCGCTATTGTTATACCGGCCATTCGATTTAGACAACATCGATCGATGAGCCATACTGAATAGGATACCTATGTCATTTATCATTAAGCAATTGACCATCCACTTGAATCAAAAACCGTTATTTGATGCGTTAAACTTAACCGTTGCAAATGGTGAAATTGCGGCTGTAATGGGCCCAAGTGGTTCAGGCAAGTCAACCTTACTGGCGGCCATTTCAGGTACTCTCGCGGGTAATTTTCAAATGCATGGCGATCTCATCTTAAATGATCAATCGTTGAAAGGCGTCGCGATAGAAAAGCGCGGTGTTGGCATTCTCTTTCAAGATGACTTGCTCTTCCCTCACCTCGATGTGTGCGAAAATTTAATTTTTGGCCTACCGGCGAGTATGAATAAGAAAGAGAAACTGGACAGAGTTCACCAAGCCCTGATGACTTCAGGATTAGAAAAGTTTGAACATCGCGATGTTTCGACACTTTCTGGAGGTCAACGCGCTCGTGTCAGTTTACTTCGCACTTTACTTTCTAATCCCAGTCTCATTTTATTAGATGAACCCTTTTCAAAACTAGACACTGAATTGAGAGCACAGTTTAGAGAGCGAGTGTTTGAACAAATACAGTCGTACAATATTCCAGCTTTACTGGTAACTCACGATAAAGAAGATGTACCCGAAGGCAGTACCACGTTGATATTGGAGAGCCACTATGCTTGATCGTTGGTCCTTAAAATTAATAAAACCTGCGCTCGGTAACACAGCTAAGCTGTTAAACAAGTTAGATATCAAGGCCAATCATGTCACCGTAACCGGTTTTTTTATCGGCATGTTGAGTATTCCTTTGCTCGCCTTTGAACACTATAACTGGGCGCTTGTGGCTCTTGTATTAAATCGCTTAGCCGATGGATTAGACGGTGAGCTTGCTCGATTACAATCTGCGACCGACACCGGAGCGTTTTTAGACATTGTGTTGGATTTTATCTTTTACTCTGGCATTGTTTTTGGCTTCGCTTTGGCAAACCCAGACGCTAATGCGCTTGCTGCTAGCGCCTTGATATTTTCTTTTATGGGTACGGGGGCTAGTTTTTTAGCCTTTGCTATTTTTGCAGAACGTCGACAATTATCCTCAATGACTTACCCTAGTAAAGGCTTTTATTACTTGAACGGTATAACAGAGGGGACCGAAACCATCGCCTTCTTTGTGCTGATGTGTATATGGCCGATGCATTTCGCAATATTTGCGTGGATTTTTGCTGGTCTGTGTGCGGTAACAACGGTGATCAGGGTTCGTAGCGGTGTTTTTACGTTAACCGAACAAGAGCGCAAAGCCTAAATAAGCGATGCGCTCACACTAAGAATATTATTGAGTGAACACTCGATTCTCTTGCTCTTGTACACGGATAAAAGTAGTACGCTTTGAAAGTTCTTTCAAAGAAGCGGCACCCACGTATGTACAGGTGGAACGAACACCGCCTAGAATATCGGAAACGGTTTGCTCTAATGGACCACGATAAGGCACCTTAACCGTTTTCCCTTCACTGGCTCGATAATTCGCCACGCCGCCATGATATTTATTCATGGCCGTATCGGAACTCATACCATAAAACAATTTAAACTGTTTGCCTTCTTGCTCAACCAAGTCACCACCTGATTCATCGTGCCCGGCCAACATTCCACCAAGCATGACAAAATCGGCACCGGCGCCAAAGGCTTTAGACACGTCCCCAGGGCAAGAGCAACCGCCATCCGAAATTACATGGCCATTTAAACCGTGCGCGGCATCTGCACATTCAATCACCGCCGATACTTGCGGATAACCCACACCCGTTTTTACTCGAGTAGTGCATACAGAACCAGGACCAATACCGACCTTAACGATATCCGCACCAGAAATGATAAGCTCCTCGGCCATTTCGCCTGTGACCACATTACCGGCCACAATAACAACGTCTTGATTATCGGCACGGACTTTACGCAAAAACTCAACAAAATGCTCTGAATAGCCATTGGCCACATCAATGCAAGCGAACATAAGTCTTGGGTCTAACGCTAGAATTTCTTTTAACTTAGCAAAATCAGCATCCGAAGTGCCTGTGCTGACCATGATGTAATTACACTGTTCATCGCTGATTTCCGACAAAAATGCTTGCCATTGCTCAACACTGTAGTGCTTGTGAACGGCCGTTAACATTTTATGATTGGCTAATGTTTTTGCCGCTTCAAACGTACCGACAGTGTCCATATTGGCCGCAATAATGGGCACACCTGTCCAAGTTTTTTGACTGTTGCGGAAAGTATAGGTTCGATCGAGAGACACTTGCGAACGGCTTTTTAAAGTTGATCGCTTTGGGCGAATCATGACATCTTTAAAGCCAAGTTTGATTTCATTTTCAACGTGCATAACTACTCCGGTTTGGGATACTTTTGATCAAGCCGGTGTCCAATGCTATCACGCAGTTTGCATAATCGGTAGATTTATTTGACCAAATGGTTAGATCATTTAAATGGACCGACGAATTAGGCGGTCCATTTAAGAGGGATTAGGCAGAAGCGGCGATTATGCGCTCATATTTTTCCTGCAATTGGTCGTTAGTTTCAACGTGATTAGGGTCGTGCGGAATGCAATCCACAGGGCAAACCTGCTGGCATTGAGGCTCATCGTAATGACCTACACACTCAGTACAAAGGTTAGGATCAATTTCATAGATCTCTTCGCCTTCGTATATTGCGCTGTTTGGGCATTCCGGTTCACATACGTCACAGTTAATGCATTCATCCGTAATGATTAGCGCCATGCATCAGATCCTCTTTGTCGCGGGTTAAGTCGATTAATTATTGAAACGTTCTTTCAGAGCGGCTTCTACAATTGGGTGCACCATCTTTGACACATCGCCATTTAAATGCGCAATTTCACGCACAAACGTTGAAGATATAAAGGAATATTGTTCCGATGGCGTTAAAAACAAGCTTTCCAAATCTGGAGCTAACACGCGGTTCATGTTGGCGAGCTGGAATTCGTACTCAAAATCACTCACAACACGTAAACCACGCAGAATAACGGTAGCTTTGTGCTCGCGCGCAAATTCGACCAACAAGTTACTAAAGCCTTCCACTTCGACATTACCTAGGCCCTGCGTGACTTGCTTTGCCAAATCAACTCGGCGCTCTAAGTCAAACAACGGTTTTTTACGAGGACTGTCGGCAACGGCCACGATCACCTTATCGAAATGACGTAGGCCACGTTCAATAAGATCCATATGACCACGGGTAATTGGGTCAAAGGTACCTGGGTAAACAACTATGCTTGACATCTATGAGCTCCATTAAAAAGCGCGCGCATATTAACGTATGCGACGCTGACAAACAAATTAACGACCAAAAATCCTCATAATTGATGACACAAGCCAATTTTTATAGGGTGGATAGAATAATTGTAGGCTATTGATTCGGCCCTTGCTTACCACGGGCTTGGCCTTGGAAAACGTTTGAAAACCATCATAACCGTGATAATGCCCCATTCCGCTGTGCCCAATACCTCCAAAGGGGAGATTATCCATGGTGACTTGGACCATAGCTTCATTAAACACAAGCCCACCACTGTGAGTTTGTTGTTCAAAAACCGGTTTCAAAGACTTATCATAGCCAAACACATACAGAGCAAGCGGCCGTGGTCGGTCATTAATGTATTGAGTGGCTTCGGCTAAGGATTCATAACCGACTACAGGTAAAAGTGGACCAAAGATCTCCTCTTGCATTACAGCGCAATCGTCTGGAACACCCGTCAACAACATCGGTGGCAGCTTGGTTCCATAATCCGCTAAATTTTCACTGTCACCCGCTATGTGCAGCGCTGCACCGCGCGCCAACGCTTCTTCTACATAGCCCACTAATCGCGCACGCTGTCGTTCATTGATGATTGAAGTATAGTCATTGTTATCGGCGACATTTGGGTACTGTCGACGTGCTTCCACCAAGAAATGCTGAACAAATTCGTCAATACGATCTGTCGGGCAAAGTACATAATCTGGTGCTACGCAGGTTTGACCTGCATTCACGCACTTCGGAAACACTAACCTAGCCGCCGCTTCGCGAACGGGGATCGATTTATCGATAACGACCGGGCTTTTTCCGCCCAACTCTAGCGTCACTGGAGTTAAGTTCTGACTGGCGGCACGCATGATGTGCTTGCCAACTGTAGTAGAACCCGTAAACAATAGGTGATCAAAAGGCAACTCTGAAAAAGCTTGGGCTATATCGACTTCGCCATTTACGATGCGCAGTTCTGATGCCGCAAAATATTTTCGCACCAGCGATTCCATTAACGCGCCAAAGGCCGGCGTAAATTCAGAAACCTTGACCAATGCCACATTTCCTGCCGCAATAGCACCTACGACTGGCGCTACGGTTAGCAGCAATGGGTAATTCCAAGGCGCAATGACCCCAACGACACCAACAGGCTGATAAATCACCTTTGCACTGGCAGGCATATGAATGAGGCCCGCAAATTTACGCTTAGGTGCAGCCCAACGCTTCAAGTGCTTTAGCGCATCATTAATCGCCATCATGCTGGGCAAAATTTCACCAATGCGTGTGTCGTTATAAGCACGGCCATCAAAATCGGTTGAAATCGCCTCAATCAGTGCGTCTTGGTTCTCCAAAATCAATGCTTTTAACTTAAGTAAGCGTTGTTTTCGAATAGACACACTCGGGTAAGGCGAAGTGGCATAGGCACGTTTTAACGCCGAAAACTGCTCATTTACGTGCTCAAAAGACGCTGTGGGTAAGGGTGTGGACATCGTAAACCAACCTATAAAATTGAATAATTGTTAGGCAGTTTAACTATAAATGACCGCGGGTCAACTAATGTTATTGACCTGCTGAACAAGGCGTATTCTTAAATTTCCAGCGGTTTTGTCTTTAACTGTTTGCCAATGAGGCGATAAGTCTAGTATTTGCGATTTCGGTGTTTCTAAATACAAAAAACCTTTCGCGGTTAAAAGCCCGCGTGTCTCGATAATCTCCAGTGTTTCTTGCCATAAATTCAACGCAAATGGAGGGTCTATAAAGATCAAATCGACAGGGCTCGAAACCGATTGTAAATACTGCGCCGCTTTAACTTTGTGAACCCGTGCATTGGTTTCTTTAAGAGTCGTCAAAGATGCTTGAATAGAATTGGCTGCCTGTATAGAAGGCTCTACAAAATCACAATGCTCTGCCCCACGAGACAAGGCTTCTAACCCCAAAGCCCCTGTCCCAGCAAAACAGTCCATAACATGCATGTCGGCCAAGTCAAATTGCAGCCAATTAAATAAGGTTTCTCGAATTCGGTCCGGTGTTGGGCGCAAACCTTCAATAGCTGGGATAGGCAACTTTCGCCCCCGATGCTTACCCCCGACAATTCTCAGTTGCGCCAAAACGGGTTTATTACTGGGGCGTTTTGATTTGCTCAAGAGCATACTCCATCATTCGGTTTACATCTTTTATGGAAACGTTGGCAAGCCGCTCAGGCTGCTCAACAAAAAAACGGAACGGCACATTATAAACTATGGCTGTCTGTAAATATCGATGCAATTGCGACTGGGTTCTATTGCGAGCCTTTGCCGATTCAACGAAGGCCTCATAGATGGGTTTGAATTCACTGGCATTTACATCGAATAGAACGTCTGTCGACAACGTGCTGTTAAATGTCACGACACTGCGTTCACGGCGGTGGTCCCATGACATTTGAATGTCGTATCCAGACAGGCGCTGCTTAATAATGCTAACGGCCATTAAAAAGGCTAACTGATCTTGAGATTGCATGGGTGGTGAAGTTAAATGTGCTAACCCTCGACTCGATGATATATTAATCTCAATGCCCTCACCGCGTGTTTCGGCTAACGCTCGATCAATAAGCTCCGCCCACTGAGTATTAAATGGCCCAGAAACGACTATAGACTCGATATTGCCTGGTAACCATTGCTCTAAGAATAATAAAGACTCTTCTAAAACCGCTTTATTAACTGGATTCGTTAAAGTGAGCACCAACTTACCACCTTGCAGCTGGCTCGAAAATGCCGAGCTGTTATCGACCGCCAAAGAAGTGGACGGGATCGCATTGAGTACAATACTCATGATTAAAGAATCGGCCGAAGGCAGCGCTAACCACTGCACGGAACCAATGCTTCTCACCTCAACGTTATCTAAAGACCAACGTTGGTTACTAGATGCGCTTACTACATTCTCGGGCACATCCGGGTCGGAGCCCAGATTATTTAAAATGATGATCATCGGTATCGTTATATAAATGATGATCCACAGCGTACGACGCCGAAAGTGAAACATTCTACTTATCCATTTTTGGGTGACTCTGTGCTAGCATACCGTCCCGTTTATCAAAGCAAAACTGGCAACTACTTAAAATGTTTGGATTCTCAAAGCGTAAAGATAAAACTGAACCGGAAAAAGCCACCGAGGCTGCGCCAAAATCAACATGGTTTGACCGTGTAAAATCTGGTTTAGGGAAAACCCGTAAACAGTTGTCGAGCGGAATGGCAACGGCCCTACTCGGTAAAAAGACTCTTGATGAAGACACGTTAGAAGAATTGGAAACTCTTCTGCTGTCCTCCGATGTTGGCATTGAAGCGACTCAGGCCATTTTAGATAACTTAGTAGAGCGTGTTAGTCGTAAAGAACTGAAAGACTCAGACGCGCTGATGCAAGCTTTACACGAAACATTAACCGATGAGCTCACGGCCGTCGAAGCCCCCTTAACCATTGAACAATCGGATAAACCTTTTGTCGTGTTAGTGGTTGGCGTAAACGGGGTAGGTAAAACCACGACTATTGGTAAAATGACCAAGCATTTTAAAGCCCAAGGCAAGTCAGTCATGCTCGCAGCGGGTGATACTTTTCGCGCGGCGGCCGTAGAACAGCTGCAAACATGGGGCGAACGTAACGATGTACCCGTTATTGCTCAACATACCGGTGCTGACAGCGCTTCGGTTATCTTTGATGCGGTTCAAGCAGCCACTTCTAGGAACGTCGATATCGTAATTGCCGATACCGCTGGCCGATTACACAACAAAGACAATTTAATGGCTGAACTTGAAAAAGTGCTCCGCGTTATGAAAAAAATAGACGATACAGCCCCACACGAAGTGCTGTTAGTGCTCGATGCCGCCACAGGCCAAAACGCCGTCAGCCAAGCCGAAAACTTCACCAAAGTCGCACCGCTAACGGGTTTAGTTTTAACCAAACTGGATGGCACCGCAAAAGGTGGGGTTATTTTCGCCCTTGCGAAAAAGCTTGGTTTACCCGTTCGCTTTATTGGTGTGGGCGAACAAGCTGAAGATTTAAACACATTCACCGCCTCTGAATTCGTGGATGCACTATTGAGTAGCGATGCCGAATGATCCATTTTGATCAAGTCAGTAAACGCTATGACGGCGGCTTTGAAGCCCTATCTAGCGTCAGTTGCAGTATCGAAAAAGGCGAAATGGTCTTTCTCACCGGCCATTCTGGAGCCGGCAAAAGTACCTTTTTGAATTTATTGACTGCGATAGAAAAACCATCTTCTGGCCAAATACGCGTTGATGGCCAGCAATTGAACACTCTAACAAAGCGCGATATTGCTTTTTACCGTCGTAAAGTTGGCATTGTGCATCAAGACCACCAGCTGATCATGGATCAGAGTGTTTTCAACAATGTAGCCCAGCCACTGCTGATTGCTGGAGAAGCCCCAAATGAGGTAAAGCGCCGTGTTCGCGCCGCCCTCGATAAAGTTGGGCTTCTTAGCAAAGAAAAGTTTAACCCCGTGCAACTTTCTGGGGGTGAACAGCAAAGAGTAGGGATTGCGCGGGCTGTCGTTAAAAAACCCGATCTAATTCTAGCCGATGAGCCTACAGGTAACTTAGACCCTGAATTGTCTCGCGATATTATGAATCTGTTTCGACAGTTCAATGAAGTGGGCACTACCGTATTAATTGCCAGCCACGATTTAGGCCTCATAGCGCGATTAGATTACCGGGTTTTGTCGTTAAACCAAGGCAAATTGCTTGCCTCACCTTTTCAATAGTTAAGGCACCCATATGTCTAAACGTAAAGCGGCCACCAACCGACGTCGCAATAGAGCACCCACTATAGATGTTAAGTCTTGGCTTCGGCATCACCGCCAATGCGCGGTTGAGTCTTTAATTCGCTTGGTCAAACACCCAATTTCTTCGGCCTTAACTTGGTTGGTCATTGCGATCGCCATCATGTTACCGACGCTTTTCTACGTTGCCTTTCACGCCGTGAATTTGTCGACTCAAGCTTGGCAAGCTGGCGGGCAAATCACCTTATATTTATCGGATGACACCAATAAAGCCGAAGGTTTAGCCTTAAGTGCCGACCTAGCCAGCCGACCTGAAATAGAGTTCAGCCAATACATCGATAAACAACAGGCCTGGAGTGACTTTCAAAGCGCACTCACGATGACCAATGAACTGGCTGATTTTTCGAACCCCCTGCCGGCCAGCATCGTCTTGATACCTAAGCAGCAAAGTAGCGTTGAATTAGAAGCACTGGTTTTAACATTGCAAGGGCTCGCTAACGTAGACAATATTCAAATAGATTTAGAATGGATCAGCCGATTAAACCAATTGTTGGCATTGGCCGAGAAAGTGGTTCAGTTGATTGGCCTTATTTTAGCGGTAGCGGTGGTCTTAATTGTGGGCAATACCATTAGGTTAAACATTGAATCGCGCAAAGATGAAATTCGAATTATTAAGCTGCTGGGAGCGACCGACGCCTATATTAAGAGGCCTTTCGTGTATTTGGGGTTTTGGTACGGCTGCCTTGGTGGCTTAGCGGCATGGCTATTAATCACCCTAATCAGCCTAAGCATACACTCAACCTTATCGGAGTTTCTCAGCAGCTATAACCTGCTAGCACCTAAACTGTGGTTAACAGGCCGCCAAATAATATTATTACTTTTGGCCTCTATCCTCATCAGCCTGTTTGGCGCGAGAATAGCGTTATGGCGGCATTTAAGAGAGTTTGATCAGCCTAAATGAACCAAAGGTTATACAAGGTGATCCAATAACACTGTTTCAACGTAAATCGTTTGTATCAAGGGTGTAAAACTGGGTTTTCTTTATACGCCTAGCTATCTTATAATGTGTCATGAGATAGATTTCACACAACTCCTAGGAGGATTAACTGAGTGAAACTGAACAGTTCGGTACCAGCATTGGTATTAGATTCCTTATCGCCAGGTCAGAATCTTGAAGCTTATATTTCAACGGTCAACAGCTTCGAATTACTGACAGCCGAGGAAGAAAAAGAATTAGCAGAGCGTCTTTACTACGACGAAGACCTAGAATCTGCCCGTCGTTTGGTGCTTTCGCATCTTCGATTTGTCGTGCACATTGCAAAAAGCTATTCCGGCTATGGCCTCAATCAAGGCGACCTTATCCAAGAAGGTAACGTTGGCTTAATGAAAGCCGTTCGTCGCTTTAACCCAGAAGTGGGTGTGCGCCTAGTGAGCTTTGCTGTGCATTGGATTAAAGCTGAAATTCACGAGTTTATTTTGCGCAACTGGCGCATCGTAAAAATTGCGACCACCAAAGCACAGCGTAAACTGTTCTTTAACCTTCGCAGCTCGAAAAAGCGTTTAGGTTGGTTAAATGACCAAGAAGCGCAAGACATTGCAGATACCTTAGGGGTCACCAAAAAAACCGTTTATGACATGGAAGGACGCCTAACTTCTGGCGACCCAACATTCGACGGCATGCAAGACGATGACGATGAGGGCCCTGCTTTTCATCCATCTGACTACTTGATGAACAGTGCTGATGACCCTGCGTTGGCTGTTGAAAACGCCGATTACACTGATGATGCAAATGAGCAACTGTTTGCGGCGTTGGCCGATTTAGACGATCGCTCTAAAGACATCATTAAACAGCGTTGGTTAAGCGAAGAAAAAGCCACCTTGCATGAATTAGCCGACAAATACGGTGTTTCTGCTGAGCGAATTCGCCAGCTCGAAAAAAACGCCATGAATAAAGTAAAAAAGGTCATGTCGGTCGAGTTTTAAACCACGACGCCTTTTACCAGAGCCGCTTAGTGCGGCTTTTTTTTGGCCTAACAGAAGCGACTATTGAGCCATTTGTATGAATCGAACCACCATCATTATAGGCACTTTAATGTGTGCATTATCGGTCGCTTTGGGTGCTTTTGGCGCGCATGCTATTGCAGAACAGGTAAGCCCTGCTCGATTAAACACTTGGCACACCGCTAGCCGCTACCTGATGACCCACGGTTTGGGCTTACTAGGGTTAGCCTTGTTAGCAAAAACCTACGCTGTTTCAGTTAAACACTCGGCTATACTGCTCATGGCCGGTACGGGCCTGTTTAGCGCGGCTCTATTATTACTGGTACTTTTCGATCTACCTTGGCTTGGTGCCATTGCGCCGATAGGCGGCGTACTCATAATTATTGGCTGGCTCAGTGCAGCCTTAACCTTTTTTAAACGATTGTAACTTGAGAATAAACATGACCGATTCGACTCCAGAACAGCCCATTCAGCGAAAAATCCGCAGTTTTGTCATGCGTGCAGCAAGAATGACCGATGGGCAAAAAAAGAGCTTAGATGAAAACTGGGCCAACTATGGTTTATCTCTGGCCGATGGTGCTCTTAATTTAGAGCAAACTTTTGGGCGAACATCCGATGTCGTCTTAGAAATTGGTTTTGGCATGGGTGATTCATTTGTCGATATGGCGATTGCAGCACCCGAAAAAGACTTTATTGGTATTGAGGTACATTTACCGGGTATCGGGCGAATGCTTAACCGCACTGAGAAAGAGCAAGTTAAGAACATACGGTGCTACAAAGAAGATGCTGTTGAAATACTGCAAAACTGCATCGCTGATGGCTCGTTAGCTACCGTTCAATTGTTCTTCCCCGACCCATGGCACAAAAAACGTCACAATAAACGTCGCATTGTTCAGCCGGAATTTGCCCAGCTGGTTCGTCAAAAACTTAAAAAGGGTGGCACCTTTCACATGGCCACCGATTGGGAGAACTATGCTGAGCATATGCTTGAGGTTATGGATGCTGCTGAAGGCTTTTCAAACACATCTGGACAAGGTAATTTCACCGACGGTCGTCCGCCGCATCGCCCGGTAACTAAATTTGAAAAGCGCGGTCAAAAGCTCGGTCATGGCGTTTGGGATCTAATCTACCAAAAGAATAACTAGCCTTTAGGCCGCCTTGCGTGCCTTACGCACACGCTCATAGGCGGTCTGTATTTCCTGAGTTTTCTCCTTGGCAATAGACATCATCTCTTCTGGCAGCCCTTTTGCAACCAGCTTATCTGGATGATGTTGGTTCATTAATCGCCGGTAAGCCTTTTTCAACTCTGCATCAGATGAAGATGCGCTGACACCAAGTATTTGATAAGCATTGGCTAATTGTGATTGGCTTGAACGTGGCTGCTGCTGGTGCTGGCCTTCGGAAAAGTGCATCTGAGCTCGAATACGTTGATGAATTATTTCAAATTGTATTCGGTTAATGCCCAAATAATTGCTGATGGTTTGCAGTACATTGCGCTCGTTAACCGTAAGCTGACCATCGGAATAAGCCACCTGCAATTGCACTTCGAGAAATATTTGCGCCAAGGTGGCTCGCCGACCAATGACATCAGCTAAGTCGGTTAATACGGTTTCAATTGAGAACTCCGGATCTTTACCTTCATTAAACAAGCTCATGGCTTCTAGTCTTTGGCGTTCGGATAACC
Organism: Reinekea marina; assembly: GCF_030409715.1. Taxonomy (NCBI): domain Bacteria; kingdom Pseudomonadati; phylum Pseudomonadota; class Gammaproteobacteria; order Oceanospirillales; family Saccharospirillaceae; genus Reinekea; species Reinekea marina. The sequence goes on along the minus strand of NZ_JAUFQI010000001.1, from coordinate 1,004,756 downwards.
CCATTCGCGCCATCACATGCCGTGCTATTTCAATCTCTTGCTCACTGACGCGGCCATCGGCTTTGGCAACTTTCCCCATGACTAAGAACGTGGCTTGGAAGAAAGCTGTTTGTAAAACGCCTTTCGAGCCACCACCGATATCGCCCTGAGCACGCCTCGCCTGAGTTTTATCAAAGGCATTACCCAACAATATACCCAGTGCCGCTCCAACTGGGCCACCGAAATACAAGCCTAGGGCGGCTCCGATGAGTTTTCCTGTCCAATTCAACATACGTCTACTACCCAATTTACATCTTAAAAGTACTGACACGGCAAGATTAGTCGCCCTGCTTATATTTTACTAACGGATTACCCTGAAAAACTGTGCGGCTGCTCCATAATTCGATAGAATCAAGGCTTTAATTTTAACCACGAAATACGTTGAAACTACTCTATCGCGTTTTAGCCACAGCAATCACATCTTACACCACCGTTAGCTATGCACAAACGGTGGTCGATCTGGATTGGGTCGATATCAATCAATTACCTGAGCAGGACTCGGCAAACATCGCGCCCTATTGCCCGGGAGGCTTTGTTTCGCCTGCCTGGCCTAAAACCGATGAGACTATAATTCACTATGATCGTGCTGAAGCTAATGTGAATGGTTCGGGCGTATTTTATGGCAATGTAACGCTCAGCGCAGAAGATGTACTCGCTCAAACGAATCAGCTCACCTATAACCGACCCAACGAACAAGCCACTCTCGAAGGAGAGGCGCTTATCCGATTTGATAACTTTGCACTTTCCAGTGACCAAGCACAATTTAGCACTCAAAATTCTGCGGCAAGTGCAAACAACAGCGTCTTTGTCATTCATTCCAACGATATGCGCGGCAAGGCCGACACTTTAGGGCGAGATGATCGCTACACCTATGCACAAAAAGTAGCCTTAACGCGCTGTTCTCCCAGCGACAACGCCTGGGCGCTTCAGTCGGCTAGCTTGACCATAGACAATGAAAAGCGTTACGCCAAAGCATGGCACACGCAATTAAAAGTTAAAGGGGTTCCAGTTTTTTACTGGCCGTATGTTAGTTTCCCATTAGACGATCAGCGATTTACGGGGTTTTTAACACCTACCTTTGGGTTTACACAGGGCGACCAGTTTTTAGGTGAGCTACGGCTGCCTTTTTACATGAATTTAGCGCCCAACTATGATGACACCCTAGCCTTGCATTATTTTGGCAATGAAGGCCTACTCTTTGATAACGAGTTTCGTTTTTTAACGCCTAACCATAATGGCATAAACGATGTAGCGATATTAACGCTCCCAAAAGATCTTGACGACTCCGCCCAACAAGACATTCAACGCTGGCAAGTAAAGCATCAGCAATCTGGAAAACTAAGTCAAAATACGGTTTACGATGTTAAAGCCAACTGGGTCAGCGATGTAAACTTTGAACAAGCTTTTGCTGCAGAAACCGAAGCAAAGCCTGAGCAAACACTTAAGGCCAACTTAACGCATCGTTCGGGCGATTTTAAGAACACGCTCGCCATCGACTACAAACAGCCTGTCGCTGATAGCGCTGAAGGCTACCGCTTTAACAAAACCCATGCTTTGGCAACAACTCAAGTGACGGATTGGCGTGGCAAACTCTACTATGAGCATCACTCACTGTTTGACGCAGAAGCACGACCTGCCAGCGCCGCCCAAACCGAACTCAAACGTCAGCCTGAAATCACACTTGAACACTCTACGCGATGGTTAGATTTTGTTAATACCGACACACAAACACGCATGGCTTTTTTTGATAGAGCTTTGAGCAACGAGTTAAAAAGCACACTCGATGAAAACGACGTGTCACTTAACAATTCAACGCAACGCAACCACGCTCAAATTGAGTTCACTAGCCCGATTATCGAAAACTGGGGGTATTTTAAACCCAGTATCACCGGTTATTACACGGTTTATAATACTGAAAATGATTTGTTTGACGTATTTTCAACGGCCAATGCAGCCACAGAAAAAAAACAAACAGACCGAACAGTTTGGCGGGCAACCTTTGACCAAGCATTGACTATCGAAAATCCTGGTGAAAAAGTTAATACCGAAATCACACCTAGACTCCACTACACTTATACACCTTTTGTGGAGCAGCCCCATGACGTATTAGAAGAAACAGAAGCCACCGCCTATGCATTATTTCAAACGTCAAGATTCAGCAGTATCGATCGCATAGGAGATATGAACCGCCTTTCAAGTAGCTTGACAAGCTCATTCATTTCTAGTGAAAACAACCGCACGCTGGCGACCTTAGCCCTCGAAAAGGGCATGAAACTCAGCCAAGAACGTATCACGCTAAACGAAGCGGCAACGGCAACTAACACACCTATTGAGTATTCTTCGTGGACGGTAAAAGCCGACGTTAAACCGAGCGACGCATTAACCGTAAGCAGCCAGTGGGGGTTTGCACACCGTTCACTAGAACTGAAAGATTACAACGTTAATGTAAGTTACCAACCGGAAGGCCGCGTTTTTAGTAACTTACATTTAACCCAAGAAGGGAGTGAACGAGAACTTGGGTTTGCAACCTACTTTCCGGTTCGCCAAAATATAGCCTTAATTGGCTATGCTATAGTCGAGAACAACGAAGAAGATTTTCAACTAGACGGCTTTAAATTTAAAGAATTTGTTTACGGTGTAGATTACGACAGCTGCTGTTGGAACATTCGCTTAGCTGGGTATGACACCGCCGTAGACAACGATCAGAGCGATACTTTTTTTCCACTTGAAACAAATCGAGGGGTGTATTTCGAATTCACCCTTAAAGGCTTAGGTGCAAGTTTTGGCACCATTGAAGACTTTTTAACGAATTTAAATATCGGGTACACCGGTAAAATGTTTAATTACAAATAGGTTTATTGGCCACTAACATGAAACAAACTTTAGTTATCTTTTGTGCAGCACCTTTGATTTTTTTGGCAAGCGTAGTTGCTCAAGCCGACACGTTAGATCGCATACGAGCCATCGCTAATGATGATATCGTGACTCAACTAGAACTCGACGCCCGCATCGCAAACGTAAAAATGCAGTATCGAACAAACCCTAACGTCTTACCGGCCGATGCCATTTTAGAAAAACAAGTGCTCGATCAACTCGTACTTGAATCGTTGCAATACCAAATCGCCGACAAAATGAATTTAACCATTCCTCAAGCCAATATCGACAACGCTATCAACACCATTGCTCAACGCCAAAATGCGACCACAGAGCAATTACTTGCAGCGGTAAAAGCGCAAGGCCAAACCATTGCCTCATTCCGTACTCAAATTTCCAAAGAGCTGTTACTGAATGAAGTTCATCGGCGCGCCGTTGCGAGTTCGGTTTATGTATCTGAAGCCGAAGTAGAACGCTTTATCAACAGCCAGGCCGGTCAATCATTGCAAGACATTGAATATCAGCTTTATTACCGCCAATTCCCAGTTTCTGAGTTGGCACAAGCCCAAGCCTTAACCGACAACCTAAACCGAGGACAATCTCTGAAACTTGACCCAAACGCTAAAGATTTAGGATTGCGAAAGCTCGATGCCATTCCGACGGTATTTAAAACGTTAGTGCCTGTGCTTAAAGAGAACGAAGCCATTTTGATCGAAAAAGAAAATGCCGTTCACGTGGGGCAATTGATCAACAAAACCGACGCTCAGCAAGTGAACATTCAAGAATTTAATATTCGCCATATTTTAATAAAGTCAGATGCCTTACTCGACGAAGCGTCGGCAAAAGCGGCCATCGAAAATTTGCGCAGCCAAATAGAAAGCGGTGCTGATATGGCAGAATTAGCCGATCAATTCAGTGACGACATTGGTACTCGTGGTGTTGGGGGGTCTTTGGGCTGGGCTACTTTAGACTCATATGCTAAAGAGTTCGCAGCCGCTGCAAAAGCGTCAGACATCAATGCGCTGTCTCCCGTATTTAAAACTCGATTTGGATTCCATATTCTTCGAGTAGAAGATAAGCGCACTCGTAATGTTGGCTTAGATGTATTGCGGAATCAAATTCGAAGTCAATTGCAAAATAGACGCTTCCAAGAAGCTATTCAACGCTGGCAAACTGAACTGCTGGCTGAATCGTTTATCGAGTATCGCCCATGATTCGGCCATTAGCGATTACTCCAGGTGAACCTGCCGGTATTGGTCCAGATGTTGTTTTGCAACTGGCTCATGCTGGCGGTGATATCTGTGTAGTCGCGTTTGCATCTGCAGAATTATTAGCCCGTCGCGCTGAAGTGTTGCAATTAAATATCACGTTAACCTTGGTTAGTATTGAGGATTTCGCCACACTAAGTGCCGCAAAGCCCGGCAACCTGTATGTGTATGACATCCCCTTAAAAACGCACTGCAATGCAGGTGAGCTCTCAGCATTAAATGCCTCCTACGTGTTAGAAACCTTAGACGCTGCCATTGATTGCGCTCAAAACCAACACGTTGCTGGCATCGTAACGGGCCCTGTACATAAAAGTATCATCAATGACGCTGGCTTACCTTTTACCGGCCACACGGAATACCTGCGCGATGCTTGTGGTGTTGAAGATGTTGTTATGATGTTAGCCACCGAAGGTTTGCGTGTGGCGCTAGTCACCACGCATTTACCGTTGGCTGAAGTTCCTTCGGCTATAACACCGACAAAACTGCATTCAACAATCGCTATATTATATGCCGCGTTGCAACAAGATTTCGGCTGTTCGCAGCCAAAAATATTAGTATCGGGTTTGAATCCGCACGCGGGTGAAGACGGTCACTTAGGGCGCGAAGAGATTGATACAATTATTCCAGCACTCGAAAAACTGAGAGCCATGAAACTAAATTTAATAGGGCCTCTGCCAGCCGACACTCTTTTTCAACCGCACTATTTAGATGGCGCTGATGCCGTATTGGCGATGTACCATGATCAAGGGTTGCCCGTTTTAAAGTATAAAGGCTTTGGGAACGCGGTAAATATCACCCTTGGCCTACCCTTTATTCGAACTTCGGTGGATCATGGTACGGCCCTCGATTTAGCCGGCACAGGCCACGCCAATACCGGCTCACTTACAACTGCCCTGACCACGGCGTACACCATGGCTATGCACCGGGAGAAACGCTATGCATAAAGCTCGTAAACGATTTGGACAAAACTTCCTCCATGACTCTCATGTCATCGATAAAATCATCAGCAGCATCGCGCCCAAACCAGACCAACATTTGGTAGAAATTGGACCCGGTAGAGGCGCTATTACTGAGCCTTTGTTAGAAGCAACAGATGGGCACTTAGATGTGATTGAACTCGATCGCGATTTAATCCCAATTTTACGCGCTCAATTCTTCAATGCCCAAGCACTGACGATACACGAAGCCGACGCTATGCAGTTTGACTTTGCTGCATTACACACAGATGAGCGCCCGTTGCGTTTAGTAGGTAACTTACCCTACAACATTTCAACACCACTGATGTTTCACCTACTCAGTTACGCGCCCATTATTCAAGACATGCATTTTATGTTGCAAAAAGAAGTGGTAGAACGCCTATGCGCGGCACCGGGTGAAAAAGCCTATGGCCGTTTAGGCATTATGATGCAGTACCAGTGCCAAACACGCTATTTATTTACCGTGCCTCCTGGCAGTTTTGACCCTGCGCCAAAAGTAGATTCCGCTATCGTACGATTAGAGCCGCGCAAAGAAATAAAACACCCTGCAAATGATTTTGCAACATTTGAAAAAGTGGTCAAAGCGGCATTCGCCCAGCGTCGTAAAACATTACGCAATAATTTAAAAGGTATTGTCAACGACGAACAACTCACCTCTATCGATGTAGACCCAAGTGCCCGAGCAGAAACGCTCAGCATTAAAACCTTTGTCGATATCGCGAATGTAATTAGCGAATAGGAACCACCATGTCTTTGTATGCAGTGGGCGATCTTCAAGGGTGCTTAGACCCTTTGAAGATGCTTCTTGATCACGTAAATTTTGACCCCAGCCAGGACCATCTTTGGCTGACAGGCGATTTAGTGAATCGAGGACCAAACTCAGCCGGCTGCTTGAGGTTTGTGAGAGAGATGAGCGACAGTGCCAGCACTGTATTAGGGAACCATGATTTACACCTATTAGCGATTCACGCGGGCGTAAAATCGACCAACAGCCCGGATATTTTAGACACCCTCTCATCGCCGACCATCAACGAAGACTTAGCTTGGTTGGTACAACAACCTTTATTGATTCGAGATGTTGAACGCAAACTTATTTTAACCCACGCCGGCATACCGCCGTGCTGGTCCGATACACAAGCGATCGCACTCGCTCATGAAGCCGAAGAAATTCTTCGTAACGATAAGCTGCGCAGCGATTTCTTGAAGGTCATGTATGGCAATAGCCCAGACACTTGGCGCGATGAACTTAACGGGTTTGATCGTATACGATACGTGATCAACGCCTTCACTAGAATGCGATTTACAGACTTACATGGCAAACTCAATTTTAGTCACAATGGCGAAGCAAGTAACGCACCCAATGGCATGAAGCCGTGGTTCGAATGGCCGATAAAGAGACAACATACGTTGGTTTTTGGGCATTGGGCCGCGCTAAGGGGCATAACCGGTAACGATGATGTATTGGCGCTCGATACCGGATACGTTTGGGGTAATGACATGACAATGATGAACTTAGACAGCGGCGAGCGCACCCACTGCAACAGCAATGGCTTGGTGTTTTATCAGGTTTAGCGCCTAATTACCAAGCCATGATGATGTCATCCATTTGCAGATTCAATCGATCAGCATCTATTGGTAGATCAGCCACTGCATAATAGGGTTGTACCTGCTTTACTTGAGCAACTAAACGAGTATCGGTAATTTGCCAGAAGCTTTCACCTTGGCGATCAAATTTTTGACTGGTTCGATAAACCGATAAATAGTCTCCAGGTCGTAACCCACTTTCAGCACCACTAGATATATATATGCGCTTGCCATTCACTTGAGCAATCGTCGCCATGAATGGCTGGCATTGAATGGTTTCTTGCAAGTCGTCCACGGCTTGGTTCAACATAATTCTGACTTGTTCGCCGTAGTTAGTTGAAAAGAACTTAGCGGTACCAAAACCGACTTGGGCGTTGTTACGTTCGTTCCAAATTCCGTATGTGCGATACCGAGTCTGAAATACCAAGGCACCTGAATAGCCATCATGGACAAATATATCGAGTACAAAATGACGAGTGCGTGAGGCTTTACTGATGCCAACTTTTTTTAGCCACCCGTCCCAATTACTCGCTCTCGGAGCATCTGGATTTTCCATTGCCAAATCTCGTATTACACCAGAAACAACAAACTGAACCCCTAAATCTTTCGCGGCCGTAACAGCGCGGGTTAATGTCATACGAGGTGAAATTTGCGTGGGTGCACTTTCAGAATTTGGGTACAGCGTCATGTAGTTAGCATTTAGAACACGCACGCCATTCAAACCGCTGAGATCATTCACCAACAATGCAGCCAGTGATCGATCAACCGAGCCTAATCGCCCTAACGAAGTGTGTTCGGGGTGCTCCATGGGGAACCCCGTGACCGCTACCGATTTTCGAAAATGATTCGACATCACATTAGCGCACATCTTTTTAGGGTCGACCTTCGCAAGAATCGAAACCTTATATAAATCGCCTTCACGCGATTCACTCATAACTTGTACATCGGAAACTTTTGCAGAGCTGCTCACACGTAAGTAGTCGACCGTGAGGTTGCCCTGCTCCATAACCTGAGTGCTTTGAATATTTGATGCCCCTTGTAGTGAGGCGTTTTCGATGGCATTTCGCAATGCGCGCATACGGGCGCTGTTTTCATCATTAAACTCAACAGGTGCAAACCCTTGCGCTTCGACCATTCGAAGATCGGGCATAGAAGATTGCGCAGCAGCGCCTGTCGTTAAAAGTACAAGCAAAGCGACAATCGTTTGAATGTGCCTAAAAATTTTCATCACTCTGCCCCTATCATTACTCTATAAAGTACAAACCAGAACCCGAAGACTCAACACCTTGTGCCGTTAAACTGTTACGAGATATAGAATCTAAATCGTGTAACGCGCTAGAGGCACAACTTGAGTTTTGTCGGCCATTATTTTGGCTGGCCAAGCAGTTACGGAAGCCTTCATCAATAATCATTTCAACCATGGTTTCATAGCTGCCATCGGGTAAGGCATCTTGATAAATTACGTTAGCACCAATTATTTTCGCATCGACAAAAGAGCGATACTGATCGTTTTGCACCACAAGATTTTCAACCGTAGAGTTACCGATGATTTGGGTACCATAAACACGCTCAGCTAAAGTACGATACGCATCTAACTTGGAAGCACGCATGGCTAATAAGCGCTTTTGGACTTCGGTTAAATTTCGTGTCGTTGGATTAATAGCACCATAGCCAGTCACACGAAGCACCATTGGTTCCATCGGAGGAAGCTTCTCATTAATTTGCTTCACGTTAGAAACAATTTCGTCGACTTTCTTTTGCTTGCTGTTAAAAGGCCACATACTGCAACTGGTCGAAAATACCAATATAAAAGCCATGAGAAATAAATTACGTACAGTCATAGGTCACTCCACTGCGATGCCGCTGAATTGCTGCTTTGATGTGTGTATCGGCGTGCAATGAAAAAGCCTTAGGCAAATCTTAAAAAACTTTTCCAACGAAGAAACCCAAACGACTTTTTTGTTTCAAATTACTGATAACGGTGGTCAATACGTCACGGATTCGACTCTCATTGAACAAGCGAGTGCCAATTAATCGGCTAACAGCGCTAATATGGCTAAAAAAAGACCTATACAGTGCTTTTTTCAAAGCAAAGGGCAACAATAACCGCTCGTTACGGTGCCAAGCCTCATCGAATAGACTAAGCTAGACACTATTGACGATAAAAACCATTAGGAATTTCCATGAAAAAGACCCTTTTAGCTGTAGCAATAACGGTTGCAGGCAGTGCCATTGCAACGCCATTCAACGGCAACGATGCTCAATCTAATGCCATGGGTAATACCGGCGTGGCCTCTTCTGAAGTTCAAAATGCTGTGAATTTCAACCCAGCATTGCTAGCAGACCAGTATGACGGCGTGGGTTTTGGTATGACGCTACCGAGCTTCAAGTTTTATGTGGACGATTCGAAAGGGTTTATCAAAAGCGCAGGCGCATTTACAGAATCAGGCGGTACTTGGGATCAAGTTCAAACGATTGATTCGGCTGCTCTTGAATCTGCGGTGGGTGACATAGCTACGACGATGACAGCAATTGGTGGCGATGTTGATGATATTACTCAAGCCATTCTGGATATTGAAACTGCAGTAGATAATAATGACCAACCAGCATACGAAACAGCTGTTGATGATTTAGGAAATGCTTCAGCCTCTTTATCTAGTAATTCGGCCACTTTGGATACAACGGTTGTCTCTGTAAGCACCCAAGTTTCAAATTTAAACAACACGTCTCGTTCAGCACAAAGTGATTTAACTGGCCTATCAAGTAAGCCATTGCAGTTGGGTTTAGGCTTAGATATTTTAAATGCTGCACTACCAAGTGAAGGCTTAGGTTTGGCGGTAGGTATATCGACCAATACGGCTGTTGGCTCCACATTAAATGTAGCCTCTGAAGATTTAGACCCAATTGTAGATCTAACTGGCGATTTATCAGAATATTCAACAGAAGCAACAAATTTAACTGCTGCCGTATCAGCCTTAGCTGCGGCCAATGCAGATTTAACCCTACATTTTCAAAATGCTCCGGCATTTGGTAGCCCAGAGTATCAAGCCTGGGAAGACGAGTTAGCAGTTAAAGAACAAGCAATTATAGACGCGCAAGGAGATGTCGACGATTCCCGAATAGCATTAGACAATTTCAATGGGTCAAACGGCACCATCGTCAACGGCTCCATTAACTTTTCATTGGGCGAAGACCCTCAAAGTGAAATAGAGTTTGTTGGCGCAAACATTACTGAAGTGAGTGTATCAGCCGCACGCCGATTTGTTGTTGGCGGTGAAGACATTGCTTTTGGTGTAACTCCAAAGATTCAATCAATCAATATCTTTGAAAAAACCATTAATTTATCAAACTCTTCTTCTGAAATGGATCAGTTATCGGCCGACCCATCAGGCTACTTTCTAAACAACACTACTTCGCTTATGCGTGTTAACGTTGATTTTGGTGCCGCAAAAACTTGGGACTTCTACGGTAAAGTTCGTGCAGGGGTGGCTTTAAAAGATTTGATCCCTTGGACATTGGAAAGTAAGTCGGGCACTGAATTACTCATTCGCCCTAAATTGCGTGTTGGTGCCGCACATGAAACTAAGTTCACTAAAGTGGCTGTAGATCTAGACATCACTGAAAACAAACCGCTGAAATACGGTGTACCTACGCGGTACTTCGGTTTAGGCGGTGAAGTCAACGCATGGGGCTGGGCGGCACTTCGTGCAGGTTACCGCGCTAACTTAAGTGTTGAAAACAGCAGTGTGGTTTCAGGTGGTATTGGCTTAACGCCATTTGGCGTAGGCGTTGAAATCAGTGCTTGGGCGAAACCTACTTCCTTGGATGATTGGGCGGTACTCATTCAAGACATGGGCGCAGTTGTAGAATTCTCGATGAACTTCTAGCACGCCCAGATTAAACGAAATAACATTAGCCCGACTTTTTGCCGTCGGGCTTTTATTTATCTATAGATCTACAAATTCAAAATCGGAGATCTCCGAAACACCATCGCATCGCCAGCCTGTGTAGACTATACTTATTATTCTATTTTCAATTATTTAACATTATGAAAACCTACCTCGTTGGTGGTGCCGTCAGAGATGAATTGCTTGGCATTCCTTTTAAAGACAAAGACTATGTTGTTGTGGGCGCGTCGCCAGAAGACTTATTGTCACAAGGCTTCACTCAAGTAGGCGACGATTTCCCTGTCTTTTTGCACCCCAAAACTAAAGATGAATACGCATTAGCACGCACCGAACGAAAGTCGGGCCACGGTTATACGGGTTTTTCTGTAACCTTTGATGCTGACGTTACGTTAGAGGAAGATTTACTTCGTCGCGATTTAACAATTAATGCCATTGCTAAAACAGACGATGGCCAATTTGTTGATCCTTATGGTGGGTTAGCTGACATTCAAAATAAAACGCTGCGTCATGTGTCTCCGGCATTTTGCGAAGATCCATTGCGTGTATTGCGAGTCGCCCGTTTTGCAGCCCGTTTATACAACCACGGCTTTCAAGTGGCCGATGAAACCATGTTACTTATGGAAAACATGGTCAGCAGCGGTGAGTTGGAGCATTTAGTTGCTGAACGTGTCTGGCAAGAGTTGTCGCGCGCGCTTCAAGCTGAAGTACCGAGCGAATTTTTTAACGTTCTCAAACGTTGCGGCGCTCTCAAGGTTATTTTCCCTGAGCTGGATAGGCTATTTGGTATTCCTCAAACCATGCGCTGGCACCCCGAAGTTGATACCGGTATTCATACTCTAAAAGCGCTCGATATATGTCGCTCAATGACTCAGCAATTAGAACCTTTATTTGCAACCTTATGTCACGACTTAGGCAAAGGGTTAACCCAAGATGCTGTATTACCTTCACATCATGGCCACGAAGGATCGGGTGCAAACTTGATTAAGAAATTAGCCAAACACTATAAGTGGCCAACGAAAGCGACGGTTCTTGCAGAGCGCGTTGCCCGATATCATACCCACAGCCATAATATTAAAAACTTAAAACCCACTACCATTGTAAAGCTCATTAAGTCGCTCGGTGGTTTTTCACAACCCGAACTCATCGATCAATTTTCAATGGTATGTGAAGCTGATTTCCGAGGCCGATCAGGGTTTGAGCAACATACCTACACTCAAAAAGAGATCTTAAAACAATGTTTTCAGGTGGCGTCAGAAGTTACCGCACAACGATTTGTGGATAAAGGACTAAAAGGGAAAGCCATTGGAGAAGCCTTAGACCTTGAACGAGCCAGTCGCGTCAAAGCCTATTTAAATACGGTTTAGGTGCCTCGCCCCCAAGGAGCTAGCAATCTTTGCTTCAGCCCGGCCGATTTTAAAATACGCGCAACGATAAAATCGATTAAGTCTTCAATTGTTTTCGGCTGATGATAAAACCCCGGACTTGCCGGAATGATGGTTGCTCCCGCTTGTTTCAGCGCTAACATATTCTTTAGGTGTATTTCACTGAACGGGCTTTCTCGCGGCACAATAATGAGTTTGTTTTCTTCCTTTAAAGCCACATCCGCGCCACGTTCAATTAGGTTATCGCATTGCCCTGTGGCAATAGCCGCCATAGTCCCCATTGAACATGGGCAAATAATCATTGTTTCCGGCGCCCCTGAACCACTGGCAACGGGGCTAGACCAGTCTTCTTTACCATAGACAATTAATTCACCGTTTGCCGATAACGTCTCACGAATATGCTGCTTCATTTTTTCATGATTCGATGGCCACGGCGTTTGGTCTTCTTGCGCCATTACCATTAACGCGGCTTTAGAAACTAATAAGTGCACTGTAGCCTGCTGATCGAGCAATACTTGCAACAAACGCTTGGCGTAGGGCGCACCACTGGCGCCCGTTATGGCTAAGGTAACTTCAAACGGCATGATTATTTATCGCCTTCATTGTATCGCAACATACCTTCTTGCGTGGTACTAGCCACGAGGTGACCCTCTCGATCAAAGATTTGACCCCGAACAAACCCTCGCGCTCGCCCTGTTGTTGGAGAATCGGCAACATACAATAACCAATCATCCAATCGGAATGGTCGGTGGAACCAAATCGCATGGTCTAAGCTGGCGATCGTTAAGTTTGGACTCACCACCGAAATACCATGAGGCATTAGAGCCGTTTCTAGAAACCCGTAATCGGTCGTATAGGCAAGCATCGACTTGTGGATAATAGGATCATCGGGTAACGGAGCGGTGGAACGAATCCACATATGGCGTTTGGCAATACCATGCTTGGGCCTGAATGGGTTCTGAGCTTCCACGATGCGATACTCTATCGGCCGATCGGCGGTAAACTGCGCTCGTACTTTTTCTGGTATTTCTTCGGCATGCGCTCTAAAAATCTTTAACTCGGGTTCAAGTAAATCAGGTCCCGGTACATTTGGCATGGAAACTTGATGGTCTAAACCATCTTCTTCGATCTGGAAAGAGGCGGTGAGCGCCAAAATAGGTTTATCAAACTGGCTGGCGATTACCCGACGAACGCTGAATGAACGGCCATCTCGCACTATTTCCACATTGTAATCGATTGGGTGATGCGCATCGCCTGGTCTTAAGAAATAGGCGTGTAATGAGTGAACAGATTTATCCGATAATGTCTGGCTCGCGGCCGACAACGCCTGTCCAATAACCTGACCACCGAATAGCTTCGGGTAACCAAGATCTTGCGATAAGCCTCTAAATTGATTGTTGCCTAACGACTCGAGTTGCAAAAGTTCAATGAGGTTACTAACCACTTCAGACATGAATCATTTCCCAATAATATTTCAGTCTATTTTAGCCTATGACTGTTCGAGTTTCTGTGAATTTTTGACGTTTTTATTTTCACCGTTCAAATAACAACCAATAATTCAATATATTGGCATTTGTTGGCCTGTTTAGGGTCAAATTAGGCACTGATTCACAAAAATGAACACCCGATGCATTCTAACGTGCTATAAAGTCTGAAGCAGACTATAGTGAAATTGCGTTCAACTGGAGAACAACATGAGCACTGCATTAGATACAAACACAGCTAATAACGATCTCGTTTGGAGTTTAGATAACTTCACGCAGCGCGATATGGCTAAAAGCTTTGTATCTCGTTTTGAGTCTCGTTTATGCGTCTACTCTCCATCGGTTGAGCAGATCTACACCAATTACAGCCTAAACTTTCCGTCGACAGAGTCTGGAAAGATGGTTGTTCTACCGAACCCATATGCTTTTCATGATACTTTTCATGGCATAAGCCAAGAAGCCGTTAGAGATACCGGGCTTTTTATAGTGCCAGGCCGTTTAATCGGAAAAAGTGGACTTTATATTATTGTTAAGTATAAAAACTCTAATGTTAAGCCAGTTCCATTACCCATCCGGCATGCTTTAAAGCGCATGGTTAAAACCAGCCACGATGACGATCCGTTTTTACCGATTCTAATTAAAGGTGATCTACGAGAGTTTGATGTAGACATACCGTGCTTGCACTTACACCGTATTAAGCTCAGTGCATTAACGCATCGATCAGAATACGAAAAAGACAGCATTAAAACCGCAATTTTTGACAAAATGTCGTCTTTGTACCGTGACGCAGATGAGATCTCTGAAGGCCTTTAAACTAACACCTTTCTAAACGTACAGCTTATTCGAGGCTGCTTTATCTTCGCACGCTTTGGTATAGCGTGTTGCCAATGATGCTGCGTCTCCTTCGACATGATTAATAGCGAGCCATGCGCGAGCTCTATGGCGTGTTTCTGTTGTTTTTCTTTTTTGTGGCGCATTTGAAATGTGCGTGGTTCGCCAACAGATAAAATCATAATTGTTGGGTTATGCCCCAGCTCTGGTTCATCATCGCTGTGCCAACCCATTGAATTTTGACCATCGGTATAAAAATTCAATAAAGCGCTGTTTGCTTTCCAGCCAAACGCCTTTTCTATTTGTGCAGGCACATTCGCCAAACACTCTGGCCAACCTGCTGCAATATATCTGTGACCACTATATTGATAGCCCACTCCTTGCTCTCCTACCCAGGATTCCTGTCTAGGAATGCTATGCTCTTTTCCGAATAAGATGATTTTACGATGCTGCCATTCTACTTCTTGCTGTAACTTTTCAAAGCAAGCGTCTGCATTATTGAGCCAATCTGAGTATACTTGCACCCTAGAAAGGCCATCATCAATAATTGTTATAGGTTTACTCATGTCTACCACCGCACAAAGTGCAGAAAAATGGTTAAAGGATTCCTCACCCAGCGATACCCAAGTCGAAGAGATGATTCAAAAACTAGAGTCTCGTATCGATAACTGGCAGGGTGATGACGAGGGCATTCAAGGATCTATAGAAGCCGTAGACGCTCTAAGCGCTCACCTTCAAGCCAAACATCAATCAACACCTGAAGCCAGTAGTGCGAATTTAGACGCCAGCGCTCTAATTCCCGACAATCAACCTGTTGAACTGGCTGATGATATCAAACTAGAAACTTTTGCTGCGCTTAAAGCTCAACTCGATAAGCGATCTGACTAACTACACAAGATTTTCAATAAAGTATTATCTAAAGCTACCCTATGTCTAGTATAAGGGTACTTTTCGGAAACTTGTGTATTTTTCATTTCGACTACCTTACATTTCCCTTCGATTCAGGCCGAAGCAAGATTGCTTCAACATGTTTGAATAGTAAGGGAGCAGTACGCCAAGGATGGCATGTTTAAGGGATTAAACTAAAGGGAGTTCCGATAAGGATATTGGGACAAGGAAGTACAAAATGGCGGGCCAATTCATTGGTCCGCCATTTTTTATGCAAGTTGAGAGGCAAACAACACCTTAGGTGCCAGTGGTCGCCTTGAGGGTTACCATGTCTTGCAAGTTACGGCGACATGTTGCTTTTCCATGGCGTTGATCGCCTTGAGGGAGTGGATGGCTTGAGCGGTCGCTGTTCGCGCATATATGGACCCACCCCGTTTGCAAGACATATTTGATCATCATGTGAGAGAAAATCATTGCTCTCATATATCCGGCCTTTGACTGAAGGTGTTTTTGACCTCCTGGCCCCGATGGTTATCTGCGCTCAACCCCCTCATCATCCATACGGCCTCGAAGGCCAATGCGCGTGTAAGGGTTCGGATGAGCCGGTCTGACCTATCTCACCATCCGATCAATCTGTCTTTTGCAACTGAAGTGAAAGGTAATTACTTTCTCTTATTATATTGCCAGCCTTTGGCTGGCGTTTGCTTCTATACCGCTAAGCGGTAACTCTCTTCTCGGGCCATAACTACCCAAGCAATACGTGCTAGTTTATTAGCTACAGCGACACAGGCTTTATTATGCCCGCGGCGCGCCAACAGTGCTTGTGCCCAACAACTGAAGCGATCGATCTTGCCGGCCGAATGCATGAGTACTGCGCGAGCACCGTGTATCAATAGAGTGCGTAAGTAGCCGTTACCCCGTTTACTGATCCCAAGTAAACCTGCCTTGCCGCCACTGGCGTGTTGCCCAGGTACGAGGCCAATCCACGCAGAAAAATGACGACCATTCACAAAGTTTTTGCCATCGCCTGCAGCCGCATACAATGCACTGGCGGTTATTGCGCCGATGCCCAACACGCCTTCTAGGCGTTTACAGGTCTCGTTCTCTTTGTTCACTGCTTTTATCCTTTGCTCGCAGATGTGCAGTCGTTGATCCAGTTCGTACAGCTCGTCGAGCAAGTCGGCAAAGAGCTCTCGTGCCATAACCGTTAAACCATTTTCTGCATCTTCTAATACTTCCGGCAATGTTCGGCGTACAGAGGCAATCCCTTGGTTAATCACAATCCCATACTCCGCCAGTAACCCTCGTACCTGATTGACCAATCCGGTACGGGCCTTTTTAAGACGTTCACGGCGGCAGTGATAATTCTGTACATCTTGTTGCTCAATACTCTTGATAGGCACAAAGCGCATCGTTGGCCGCTGCGCGGCTTCAGCGATTGCCTCAGCATCGTTGTAGTCGTTTTTATTACCTTTTAAAAACGGCTTGACGTACTGCGGCGCGATAAGTTTGACCTGATGACCTTGCGCAATAAACGCCCACGCCCAGTAGTTGGCGCCGCCGCAGGCTTCCATCACAATTAAACACGGATCTAAGTTTGCCATGTAAGCCAAAACCTCTTTTCGACGCAGCTGCTTTTTCTTAACCAGCTTGCCCATCCGGTTGGTAGCAAACAGATGAAAAACAGACTTTGCAATATCTAACCCAATCGTTGTAATCTTCATATCGACCCACTCCGCTTCTGTTAAATGGTTTGTGTTCAACTTCCATTTTGGCCCATTATGAGGCCGATAGGGAAGTGGGGTGGGTCCATACCATTATCCATGCGCCGCTTAGCTTCGCCATCCATGGCTCAGATACCCACTCAACCCACCCACACCCTCAATGCTTAATAGGTTGCCACTTTCATATCCAATGTTGCGTAGGAGCGATCGAAGCCTGCGGAGACGCGATGTTTTAAGGTGATGCAATGTGTTTGTCTCGCTTGAAGCTTGCAGCTATAAACTTGCAGCTTAAAAAAATCATCTCTCCGCTACGCTCCGAAGATTCCTACAAGTTATTTGGTGCATATACTCAGTTTCTCAGCTGACCCAAGCCGTGGTTGCTGTGTGGTTGACCTCGGGTATGTGAGCCATGGATGGCGAACTTAAGCGTACAAGGACGTATTCACCGCGACCGAGGGCAGCCATTCAGCCACCGCGGTGCAGCATGCCAATGAACACCATCTGTTGACCTGACCCGCAGCTCGCAGCTCGCAGCCCTAAACTTTTCTTCCGCACAGCAAAAAGCCCGTTAGGGTTTACCTAACGGGCTTTTCTTATTTGGCGCTTGACGATGACCTACTCTCACATGGGGAAACCCCACACTACCATCGGCGATACGTCGTTTCACTGCTGAGTTCGGTATGGGATCAGGTGGTTCCAACGCTCTATGGTCGTCAAGCAAACTGGTTGTGTAACTCGTGGTGGTATATGCGCTACCACGCTTTACGCAATTGGGTACTAGAGGAATTCTCTTATATATTCGGGTCTATCGTTCAACTCTTATTCGCAATGTTTGATCAACAATCAAAACTCTTTTGGCGTTATATGGCCAAGCCGCACGGGCAATTAGTACAGGTTAGCTCAACGCCTCACAACGCTTACACACCCTGCCTATCAACCAGTTAGTCTTACTGGGCCCTTCAGGAGACTTAAAGTCTCAGGGAAAACTTATCTTGAAGGGGGCTTCCCGCTTAGATGCTTTCAGCGGTTATCCCGTCCGAACGTAGCTACCGGGCAATGCCATTGGCATGACAACCCGAACACCAGCGGTTCGTCCACTCCGGTCCTCTCGTACTAGGAGCAGCTCTTCTCAATTTTCCAACGTCCACGGCAGATAGGGACCGAACTGTCTCACGACGTTCTAAACCCAGCTCGCGTACCACTTTAAATGGCGAACAGCCATACCCTTGGGACCGGCTTCAGCCCCAGGATGTGATGAGCCGACATCGAGGTGCCAAACACCGCCGTCGATGTGAACTCTTGGGCGGTATCAGCCTGTTATCCCCGGAGTACCTTTTATCCGTTGAGCGATGGCCCTTCCATACAGAACCACCGGATCACTATGACCTACTTTCGTACCTGCTCGACCTGTCCGTCTCGCAGTCAAGCGCGCTTTTGCCATTATACTAACCGCATGATTTCCGACCATGCTTAGCGCACCTTCGTACTCCTCCGTTACTCTTTGGGAGGAGACCGCCCCAGTCAAACTACCCACCACACACGGTCCGCAACCTCGTTTCGAGGCCTGCGTTAGAACCTCAAATGTATCAGGGTGGTATTTCAAGGTTGGCTCCACAACAACTAGCGTCGCTGCTTCAAAGCCTCCCACCTATCCTACACAAATACATTCAAAGTCCAGTGTGAAGCTATAGTAAAGGTTCACGGGGTCTTTCCGTCTAGCCGCGGATACACTGCATCTTAACAGCGATTTCAATTTCACTGAGTCTCGGGTGGAGACAGCGCCCCCATCGTTACACCATTCGTGCAGGTCGGAACTTACCCGACAAGGAATTTCGCTACCTTAGGACCGTTATAGTTACGGCCGCCGTTTACCGGGGCTTCGATCAAGAGCTTCGCTTACGCTAACCCCATCAATTAACCTTCCGGCACCGGGCAGGTGTCACACCCTATACGTCCACTTTCGTGTTTGCAGAGTGCTGTGTTTTAAGTAAACAGTCGCAGGGGCCTGGTATCTTCGACTGCCAGTAGCTCAGAGAGTAAATCTCGTCACCGCCAGCAGCGTGCCTTCTCCCGAAGTTACGGCACCATTTTGCCTAGTTCCTTCACCCGAGTTCTCTCAAGCGCCTTGGTATTCTCTACCTGATCACCTGTGTCGGTTTAGAGTACGGTTTCAGTGTAGCTGGAGCTTAGAGGCTTTTCCTGGAAGTATGGCATCAATCACTTCGGTCTCCGTAGAGACACCGTCATCACGTCTCAGCCTTCACGAGCGTCCGGATTTACCTAAACACTCAGCCTACACGCTTGAACCACGACAACCAACGCGTGGATGACCTAGCCTGCTCCGTCCCCCCTTCGCACTACACTCAAGTACGGGAATATTAACCCGTTTCCCATCGACTACGCTTCTCAGCCTCGCCTTAGGGGCCGACTCACCCTGCCCCGATTAACGTTGGACAGGAACCCTTGATCTTTCGGCGTGGGAGTTTTTCACTCCCATTATCGTTACTCATGTCAGCATTCGCACTTCTGATACGTCCAGCAAGCCTCTCGACTCACCTTCATCCGCTTACAGAACGCTCCTCTACCACTCACGCCTAAACGCAAGTCCGTAGCTTCGGTGTTTGGTTTGAGCCCCGTTATATCTTCCGCGCAGGCCGACTCGACTAGTGAGCTATTACGCTTTCTTTAAAGGATGGCTGCTTCTAAGCCAACCTCCTAGCTGTCTGAGCCTTCCCACATCGTTTCCCACTTAACCAAAACTTTGGGACCTTAGCTGACGGTCTGGGTTGTTTCCCTT